>JARHZK010000239.1 GCA_029258245.1 Longicatena sp.
CATTGTAACATGTGGAGGACTATTCTTTCATTCTATTTATATAGGAATTATTCTTTTTTGTGCTCAAATAATTGCTGGATTTATTTTATTATTATGTTCACGAAAGCAACCAATATATGCAACGTCAACAATAAAAAAAAGCCAACCTTTCACGAAGCAACTTGCTATTTCTATTAAAGAAAGTGGAATTACCTTATATATGATTGGCGGCTATTTATTAATTTTTTTAAGTTTTACTAATACTATATCGAATTACTTACCATCTTTTTTAGTTTTACCAATGAAAATATTAATGGAATTTTCTAGTGGAGCATTCCAAATAAATTCGTTGTCTATTTCATTGTTATCAAAATCCATATTCCTTACTTTATTACTATCTTTTGGTGGATTTTGTGTGCATATGCAAATTTTTTCTATGGTGGAATATATTCCTTTATCCTATATCAAATTTCTGTATTATCGTATTTTACAAGGTATATTTGCAAGTATTAGTTTTTATATCCTTTATGCACTATTATTATAAAGACTTATAATAAATCTCTTTTACATCTTCCTTTGTTAATGGAACATATGCATTCGTTAATTTTAAAGAAGCTTTTTCTGCCATTTCATCAAAATAAGTATCGTCTTTTATTCCTATTTCATGCAATGACTGTGGGATTCCCATCGCAACAAAATAATTCTTTGTTTTTTGTATAGCCTCACGAGCAATTTCATATTCATCTTTTACAGGATCTATATCCCAAACACGTATCCCATATACACTAAATTTATGTACGGTTTGATCATTCAAAATATATTCCATCCAATGTGGTGTTAAAATTGCTAATCCAATACCATGTGTAATGTCATAATATGCACTTAACTGATGCTCAATCGCATGAACACTCCATTTCCCATTTTTTCCTAATTTTATAAAATCATTAATAGCCCAACTACTTGCCCACATTAAATTTGCTCTTGCTTCATAATTATTTGGTTCTTCGATAGCCTTTATACCAAAAGCAATACATGTTTGTAGTAATCCTTCTGCAACACGATCTTGCATATATCCTGTTTGGTTTGAGAAATAGGTTTCTATGATATGTGACATAATATCCGCTGTGCCTGCTGCTGTTTGTATTTTTGGTACACTAAATGTATAGGTAGGATCTAATATAGATGCTTTAGGTCTCATATCTTTATGACCTGTCCCAATTTTGTCATTTGTCTCCATATTCGAAATGACCGCAACACTATCCATTTCAGATCCAGTTGCAGCAATTGTTAAAACACTAATAATTGGTAATACATTTTTAATTTTAGTTGAATCTAAAACAATATCCCATGGATCATTAGGATAAGAAACTCCCGCTGCAATTACTTTTGCGCAATCAATAGTAGATCCTCCTCCAATTGGTAAAATTACTTCAATATTATTTTTTCTACAAATTTCAATTCCTTTTCGAACAGTAGTAATTCTTGGATTCGGTTCTACCCCTGATAGTTCTGTATAGTATATATCTAATTTACTCAATTCATTTATCACATCATAGTAAGCACCGTTTCTTTTAACACTACCCCCTCCATATACTAACAAAACACGTCTACCATACTCTAATATAATTTTTCCAATTTGCTGTATCTGATTTTTTCCAAAATAAACATCTGTTGGTATTGAATAGATAAAATTTTCCATAACTATCCTCTTTTCTATATATCTTTACTATATTTATACTTTTATTATATACCTAGACAAAAAAAAGACCAATTGTTGAATTGATCTTTCTCCATTTTTTCATACTTATTTTATGCTTCAAGTTCTGTTTTCCATAATCCATGAAGATTACAATATTCATATACAACTATTTTACCTTTATAACCATTTAATGCAAATACCGCTTCTGGTTTTTCACCTGGCTTCAAGTTAACACGATAAACTCGATTATTAAATTCAGCAAAAATAGTTGTAACAAAATGTTCAGGCAACATTGGATGTTCTACAGAGCCTACTTTTACATATAAATTAGAATCAATAATTTCTGCAACTGGAACATGTTTTTCTGTAGCTGCATCTGTTGTACCTGCGTTTAATTCCATCATTGGTTTTCCACAACACATTACAGGTACACCCTTGTCTTCAATCATTTCAACAATGTTTCCACATACATTACATTTTAATAATTTCATAATTATTCCTCCTTGGTACTCTATACCTTATAATTTTTGGAACCTTTTTAAGTATTCCTTAACTACATCTTTAGTATATCATTTTCATATTAAAATATAAATTCATTTGCTCACCTTTTTATTTATACTTTTCAATACTTTGTATTTATGATAATCTACATATATTGAAGAATTAGGTGAGACCATGAAATTAAATTTAAATAACTACATACTATCTATAAAAATAAATGAACAAATGGATTTAAATACTTTACTAACATTTTTTATTCAATCAAAAAAAAATAAATATTTACTTTTTCAAGAAAATCGCATTAAGGTAAATAATCAAGTTTTTAAAATAAATCATAATTTAGATATTAATGACATTGTAGAAATTGATTTACATTCCAATGTTATTGAGCAAATTAAACCCGAATTTACAACTTTAGACATTTGTTATGAAGATGAATTATTTCTAATTGTAAATAAACCGCCTCATTTATTAGTACATAGCGATGGTGTTGAAACACAACATACCTTATCCAATCAAGTCCAAGGATATTATATTTCAAACAACATCCCTTTTCCTGTTCGACCAATCCATCGATTAGATAAAGATACAAGTGGATTAGTTCTATTCTGTAAAATTCCTTTTTTTCAACCAATGCTCGATAAAATGTTAAGTGAAAAACAAATTTATCGTGAATATGATGCATTTGTAGAAGGAAAAATAAAACAAAAAAATCAATTCATTGAACTTTCTATCGCAAGAGATCGCCATAATGCAAAAAAAATGAGAATTTCAAAAAATGGAAAATACGCAAAAACGCAAATTACTTGCATAAAAAAATATCCAACTTATACGTTTATTCATGTAAAGCTTTATACAGGCCGCACCCATCAAATACGTGTTCATTCGCAAGCTATGCAACATCCTTTATTAGGTGACGAACTTTATGGAAATCCTTCCAATAAAATTTCAAGATTAGCATTACATGCATCTACATTAAAATTTTTCCATCCAATACAACAAATCGAAGTTAGTGTTCACTGTCCTTTACCAAAAGATATGAAAAAACTCTTATAACATATAAATTTGCATTTTTAGTTATTTTTTTTACACAAACTAGTAAGCATTATTGTATGATTTTACTTTATCTTAAATCGTGTTATAATTCATATTAGATAAGGAGGGTTTTTACAATGCCACAAGTAAATCCATTAAAAAAAATTGTAGAAAAACAAAAACAAGGAAATGCAGTAGGAATTTATTCTTGCTGTAGTGCAAATGATTATGTAATTGAAGCCGCTTTAGAAGCTGCTAAACGCGATGATTCATGCGTTTTAATTGAAGCAACTGCTAATCAAGTTGACCAAAACGGTGGATATACAGGAATGAAACCTCAAGATTTCATGAACTTCGTTATGGAAAAAGCTGAAAAAGTAGGATTATCTAAAGATCGTATCTTCTTAGGTGGAGATCACTTAGGTCC
>JARHZK010000057.1 GCA_029258245.1 Longicatena sp.
GCTTGGTTAGGAATCATTACATATGCATTAAATCCATTTGCAGGAGTCCATTCTGTAGATCCACGACCACTTATTTGAATTTGTTTAATATCCCATCCAGACATACTATTAAGTTGTGCTTTTACAAAATTTGTCATTTCTTTTTGTGACATATTTGTTTGGAAACTACCACTAACAGCCTCTAAAACGCTTGTATAGTTTTGAATAATTGCTGGAGAAATCGCTTTATTAATAATACCTTCTACTGCTCTCATTTGATTACGACTGCGTTCTCGATCTCCATCATTAAACGAATATCTTTCACGCACAAATGCTAAAGTCTGTTCCCCATTTAAATGATTTACGCCTGCGTTAAAATGATATCCTTGCGCATTAAAATCAAATGGAGAATTTACATCTATTCCATCCAATGCATCTACTATATTAATCAAACTTGAAAAATTAACTCTTGCATAGTAATTCAAATCTATTCCCAAGAAATTTTCCATAGAATCAATTGTACAATCAACACCAAAAATTCCAGTATGTGTTAATTTATCTAATTGATTACCTTGACATACTTGAGGAATATAGAAATCACGTGGAACTCCAGTCATCAATATTTGATGTGTTTTGGGATTAATCGTTACAATCATATTCACATCTGAACGAGAAACTGTTGCTAATGAACCATATGTATCAATACCAGTGATATATACATTAAATGGATTTTTTGTTACGTTAACACTTTTCGCAATATCTTTTGCTTTTGTTTCTATTTTATATTTTTTAATTACTCTTGTTTTCTTTTCGAAATTTGGAATTAAATCTTCCACTAAACCACGAGTTCCTTCATTTAATAAAACTGCATCAACTTTATTATCAAATAATGCATCCAAGTATTTTTTATATGAATTATATTCCATGATGTCAACAGTATTACTTGTATCTTTATCAAACTCTTTCAAAGCTTCTTTTTGTACCTTTATATCTCCAAGTGTTACAAGACCCATACTCTTATTTTTTAAATCATCAATTTTTTTAATTTCACTATCTTTTAAAACAACCACAGACACTATAGAGACATCTTTACCTACATTCGTCATTGTACCAAAAGCAGAATGTGTTTTGTAAAGATACCAATTCCCTCCACCTAAAATCAATGTTAGAATTACAATTAAAATCTTACCTAAAATTTTATTAAATTTATTTACACTCTTTCCTAGTTGCAAATAAGCCATTAAAAGAAATAATACGACTAAGACCCCAATCAAAATACTTAAATATTTCATAGGTATAAGGTTAATCGTATATGCTAAATATACGAACATTATTGATACAATTGCATATACTAGCATAAAATAAAAATCAATGCTTTTATAAATTGGTTTTTTTGCTGAACTTTTTTTTGCCATATTTTCAATCCTCTCCTAATTTAAACATATTTATTATACAACTTTATAGTAATTTTACCATTAATATTTTCTTAATTTTATCCACAATTATTACAACTACTGCTTATAAAAAAAGAAAATTTAATATTTAAAAATAACTCCAATCTATAATCTAAAGGTAGATTTCCTAATTCTGTTATTTATTATCATGCATTACGATCAGTTTTATCAATTTCGATTGATAAAACTGATCCAGTATTTTTATTCTTAAATGTATTGAGTAAAATAAATCTTAATTAATATTTTTCATTTGTTCTAATAATACGCATTTCATAACCGTACATACTACTGAAAGTTCTTTTATTTGATTATTTGGAAGTCCATTGTTATCTTTCTAAAATAAAACATATATAACAAATATAAGATTTCAATGAAGAAAGACCTGAGAAAATAACATTAAAAAATTAAACCACCATTAACAATATGATAACGACATATTTTTTATATCAGTAAACATATGATATTGCTTATAATTTTATGCTATATGGTAAAATTGTTCAATATCAAGAATAGAATAGCGTTCGTACAGAAATATAGTATGTACGAAAAAAGATAAGAATTTCCAAAAATAATATATACTGTCTTCGACTGGTAATTATATGAATAAATCTGCAGAATCTACTCTGCAAACAAAGCGTTCCAATATAACAAAGCAAATATAAGAATACAATAAATGCAAATTCAAGTATAGAGCAGATGTATTGCGAACCAACGCAATAGAATAGTTGTGCTACTATCAAAACTATATAAAAGACAGCTGTAGAAAGAATATAAAGGATATCCTATCAAACAAATTTTTATGTTGACATTTATAGACCAGAGATTTGCCATCCGATTTCCTTCAGATTCCACCTCACGATAGAAACCCTTGTCATTGGCTGTATTCTTCTCACTACTAGGGCGGATTAGAGACTTTCACCCATTAGAAACGTGCGCCGTAAGGCGCACTATAAAAAGAGGTCGAACAGACCTGAATGATATAAAATCATTCAACTGTTGCAACCTCTTACCTACTACATAGTAAATCATAATTTTTATGATAACTAATTTTGTTTATTTTTCTTTTTTACACCAAACAATGCAGCACTTGCACCTAGTAATAATGTCCATAACATGGATGCATTTGTTGCATAGCCTGTGTCTACTTTTCCTCCATTATCGGAGTTTTGATTTTCAGTTATACTGTCTGTTTCCGTCCCTGGTTTCACACTTGGAACAACATTTATGTCTGGTGTATTAGGTTTAATTTCATCTGGATTTTGAGGATTCGGTTTTGTTTCTTCATCTTTTTTTATTTGTTGAATTGCCTTCTTCAATGCAATTTCAGCATTTCCTACTTCTTTTTTAGTTCCATTTTCAAGTAATAATTTAGCATTCTTTAATTCAGTTTGAAGTGCCTTCCATGCATTTTTTTCATAATCTTCTTTATGAGCATTTTCTGCTTCTGCAATCAATGTACGTAATTTAGCTACAGAAACTAAAACAGTTGATGATTTTTCTACATTTTTACATGCCTTATCTACTTCAACTTTTGTTGCATTTGGTTTAGCTAAAACTAATTTTGCCTCTTCTAGAAGTTGAGTATATGCTTGATAAGAATGTGCTGTGTAATTTACTTGATCAATCGGCTCTACATTTTGTAATAATGATCTTAGATTTTTTAAGTCTACTAAATTATTTTTTGAATCATTTACTAATGTTATCGCTTGGTCAATCTCATCATTTGTCGCTTGTTTATTATTAAATACTTCTTTTGCCTTTAAAATTGAACCCTTGTATGCATTATAAGAGTCTTTTGTAAAATCTCCATGTACTTGATCAAATTCTTTAATTGCGTTTAATAGTTCCACTCGTTTTTCATCCATTGGAATTAATGCTTGATACGCATTTAATAATTGATCTTCTATTTTTTTGACTTCATCTTTAGTAGCATTTTTATTTGTAGCAATTACCTTCGCTTCATCTATTATTTTTTGCAATGTTTCATAGCTATCTTTTGTATAAAGATTACGATCTAGTGCTTCATATTCTTTAATTTTTTCATTTAATGTTTTAATAGATACTAAGTCTTGTTTCGCATGAATTAATTCAGTTACTGCAGCATTTACTTCTTCCTGTGTTTTATTAGCTTTTTCAAGAATTGCTTTTCCTGATGTATATACATTTGTATAATTACGATAACTATTTTCTGTGTAATCATCTTTTTGTTTATTTATAGCCTCATATGAAGCAAGTTCATCTTCCAGTTCTTTTGTATTCACTGTTATTTCCGCATTGTCCTCATGGATGAATTTTGCATCTGCCCATGTTGCATGATCGTTTCCATCATCACCATTTGTTTCAGTAATTAATGAAACTGTTTTAGCCCCTGCAACATTTACTTTTACAGGAACAGAAGTTTTGAATGCTACATTATTTTTTCTAAATACTTCTTTCCCATCTACTTTTACAACAAAGTTGACATTGCCATTTGCTTGTTGTTCCATATTAATACCTGCTATAGCTTCAAAAGTATTAATATTTTTTCCTTCTACATTTACTGTAACTTCAGAAGGAGCATGAGATCCAACACCTTTTTCAAATGATTTTGATTTTCCATCAATAAATACTCCTAAAGCACCGCCACAAGTGCATCGATCACGTTGATTAGAAGAATAGCCTCCTTTATCTACTTCCCATTCCATGTCGCTTACATAAATTTGATCTGTAATTTCAAAATGAACTTTATATGTTTTAGTAACTCCATATTTAGACGTTGCAACTACTGTAGCAGTTGGATTATCAAGTGTAGCCTGTGTTATATTCACTTTTACATCAGCATCTGTTTTATTTACTCCTAATACAGGTAATTTAGCATCTTTTGTATTCAATAATTTCCAATTATACTCTGTTTTAGTAGGAGTAAATTCAGTAACCGGTTTTCCATTTAAAGTTAATCCAGTAATTGGCATAGTAGATGAAGGGTTGACTTTACTATTATCCATACATTGTTTAACAAATACACTATCATCCTTTGCATCTGTAGTAATCGGACTAATTCTAAATGTATGTGTATATGTTTTTCCTGGTTTTAATAGATATTGTGATAATGGTTCAGGTCCACAACTTGCATTACCCAGACCTCTTTG
>JARHZK010000196.1 GCA_029258245.1 Longicatena sp.
TCTATACTTGGTCTTCCAGTAGAACTATATAAATCTTCTACTAAAGGATAAATGAATTGCCAATCAATACATTCCTCTAATTTACGAACCTCGTGATCCTATGGAACCAATTCCTCTAAAGTGTTTAAAATAATGTGATCGTTTTTTGTACATTTTTTTGTCATAACCATAAACAAATACCTTAAATTTATATAATAAATTATATCATGATAAAAAAAGACTGCTGACTTATTTATCAACAGTCTGAGCGATATTCCTATCGCTTTAATCGTTTGATTCAATTAATATAATTTTTCCTTCATGAATGGTTATAGTTGCAAATTTATCTATAATTTCATTACTAATCGTATATATATTTTCACATGTTATCGTTCTTTTTTCTAAAGGATAAGCAACACCACATTCACTTATACAAGATGATTCAATCGGTAAAATTGATAAATATGTATATTCTTTTTGAATTCTATATTCTCCCATCTTTAATACCCTCATACGATTATTCTCATTCACAATCGTAATTGGATAGTCTCGATACATCATCAAATAAAGATTTGCTAATTCATGATCCATTCGACCACCTAAAGCTCCACATACAATTATATCTTCATATCCTTGTTTCATGGCATATAATATCGCTTGTTCCGTATCTGTTTCATTTTTATGTGTAGGAAGCTTTTCAACAACATCTGCCATTTCTTCAATTTTATCTAATTGTTCGCAATTCACACTATCAAAATCACCAATAGCTGCTTTCATACGAACGTTTTCTTTGACACATATAAATGCTCCATGATCTACTCCTATAATATCATAGCCTTCTTTATGATAAACATATGTTGCAAGTCCTGAAACTAAAATAACTCCTTTCATAGCAATGATTCTACAGCATCCATTATATTGTTTTTAAATACATAACTACCCGCAACTAATGTATCGCAACCAGCTTCTTTCGCAAGTTTTGCTGTATCTTGATTAATTCCTCCATCAATTTCAATGCGAACTTGTAAATCATGATTATCAATATATTGTCGTAATACACGAACTTTTTCTAATTGATCTTCCATAAAAGATTGCCCACCAAAACCAGGTTCTACACTCATAATTAAAACTAAATCCATTTCATGTAAATAAGGTAACAAATCATCTACTGGTGTTTTTGGTTTTACACTAACTCCTGCCTTAGCTCCTAGTGCATGAATTTCTCTGCATAATTCTACACATTCTTCGACATCCTTAACAGCTTCTAAATGAAAAGTAACCAAATCTGCACCTGCTTTTATAAAAATTGGTGCATATTTTTTTGGATCCGTAATCATCAAATGCACATCCATAAACATATCTACTGCTTTTTTAAAAACTTTAAGAATATCTTGACCAAACGTCAA
>JARHZK010000226.1 GCA_029258245.1 Longicatena sp.
TATGGGTGTAATAAACACATAAACAAAATAGATCCTATAACGTTGAATAATACGTTAACAGCAGCACTTCGTCTTGCCGCAAGACTTCCTCCAATAGAAGCAAAAACGGCTGTGATTGTTGTTCCTATGTTACTTCCAAAAACAAATGGCAAGGTAGCAGTTAAAGTTAAAGCACCGGAATCATAAATTTTTTGGACAATACCTACAACTGCACTACTTGATTGGACCAATGCAGTCATTGCAATACCACAAAGAAAACCTAATATTGGTTGATTTTGCATCGTGATTGCAAGTGTTTCGAAAAAATCTAATTCTCCTAATTTACTTAATTCATCACCCATTAAACGTAATCCAAAAAACAAAATACCAAAGCCTAGAATGATTTGTCCAGCGTATGTTTGTTTTTTACGTTTCGAGAATAATGTAATTAAAACACCAATAAAAACAAAATACAATGCAAATTTTTCAACTTTCAATCCAATCAAAAAGGCTGTAATGGTTGTACCAATATTAGCACCAATAATAATACCAATAGATTGTTCTAAGCTCATTAAGCCAGCTCGTACAAAACTAATTGCTATGGCACTTGTCGCAGAACTTGATTGAATTAATACTGTGATTACAGTACCAATCAAAATACCCTTCCAAGGTTTGCTGGTATATTTGTTAATATACTCACGTAATTTTTCGCCAGCAATACTCTTTAAACCATCACCCATAAATTGAATTCCAAATAGGAATAGTGCTAATCCCCCAATAATGAAATCCCAACTTATAGAAGGTGTAGTAGATAGAGCTTGTGTAGCTATATGTATCATAAAGTAACCTCCATTTTCATATGAAACAAGTTCATATTAACAAAAAATATTGAACTTGTATAGGAAGTTTTAAAATTTATGTAAATTTTTTCATATTTTAAATATTATATGCTTATAAAAATCAACAAATTTCCAATGGTTTTAAATAAAATATAGATACTTGTGTAAATTACATGTTATAATATAAGTAATTGAAAGAGAGTGTACTTTATATGGAAATCATTGTTATTAATCAAAGTAACGAAAAACGATGGACTCGTTATAAAAAAGATTTTGAGATAATTGCCAAAAAGGCAAAAGAAGTATTGCATTTAGAAAATGAATATAGCGCATCTGTTATATTTGTTAATCCTGATGAAATACATGAAATTAATAGAGATTATCGTCATATTGATCGTCCTACAGATGTAATCAGCTTTGCATTAAAAGATGGAGAAGATGATTATGAAATGTTAGATGGGGCTGACGAATTAGGAGATATATTTATTAACATACAGGCTATTGTTGATCAAGCAAAGGAATATGGACATTCTATGCGAAGAGAAGTTTGTTTTTTATTTACGCACGGATTACTTCATTTGCTTGGATATGATCATATGCAGCCTGAAGAAGAAAAAGAAATGTTTCATTTGCAGGATGTGATTTTAGATGATATTGTTCCTAAAAAAATACATAAATAAATTTAAATATGCTTTTGCAGGACTTCTGGATGGGATTACACAGGATCGAAGTATTCTTCTGCAAAGCCTAATAGGTATCATTGTTATTATTGTATGTTCTGCTCTCCATTTGCAGATTTGGGAATGGATTGTGATTGTTGCATTTGTTGGCGCAGTGATTGCTTTAGAATTTGTTAATAGCGCTTTAGAAACAATTACCGATAAAATATCTCCAGAATATTCAAAAGAGGCAAAAAAAATAAAAGATTATGCAGCAGCAGCTGTATTAATTATGTCAATTGCAGCTGCTGTAGCTGGCATTTTAATAATAAGTAATAAATTTTAAATTAAAGCGAGGATATAAAATGAATTATAAATCAGGTTTTATTGCGATTATAGGAAGACCGAATGCTGGGAAAAGTACATTGCTAAATGCAATCCTACATGAAAAAATAGCAATTACAACTCCCAAAGCCCAAACTACTAGAAATAACATTAGCGGTATTTTAACACGGGAGGATGCACAATTTGTTTTTACGGATACTCCAGGAATACACAAACCAAAACATGAATTAGGAAAGACATTAAACAAAAATGCGTATACAGCAATTGCAGAAGCTGATGTGAATTTTTGGGTTGTGGACGCAACACAACCATTTGGTACAGGGGATGAATTTTTATTAGAAAAAATTCGACAATCCCATATCCCATGTTTTTTAATTTTGAATAAGATTGATTTGTTAGATAAAGAAAAATTGTTATTAACTTTACAAAAATGGCAAAGCAAATATAGTTTTGCAGAAATCTTTCCAATTAGCGCTTTAACACAAGATGATTTAAATGAACTGTTGGAAGTGACAAAAACATATTTAGAAGAAGGACCAAAATATTTTCCTGATGAAATGATTAGTGATCATGGTGAACAATTTCAAATTTCTGAAATTATTCGTGAAAAAGTTTTAACGAAAACAAATGAGGAAGTTCCACATTCTGTTGCTGTGGTTATTGAAAAAAAAGAAGACACTTCATCTAGTCTTTATTTACAAGCCATGATTATTGTAGAAAGAGCCTCACAAAAAGCGATTTTAATTGGGAAACAAGGATCTATGATTCGCAATATTCGCTTAGCAGCTCAAAAGGAATTAAAAGCTAAATTTAATAAGAAAGTGGAATTAGAACTATATGTGCGAGTTGAAAAAAATTGGAGAAATAGAAGTAGTAAATTGCAACAATTTGGCTATCTAGAATTAGATGATAAAAATGAATAGAGAAGTTGAAGGTATTGTTATCTACTATCAAGAATACAAAGAAAATGATGTAATTTTACATGTTGTTACTAAAGATGATGAGAAAATACAATGTATTGCAAAAGGTGTTCAAAAGATTACTAGTAAAAATGCATCCGCATGTCAGCTATTCACATATACAAGATTACAGTTATTCCAAAAAGGATCGAATTCAATTCAAACATTAAAAAGTGCTGAAATCATATATGGATATCGACATATACGAGAAGATTTAATCAAACAAACGATTGCTACCTATATGTGTGAATGTATAGATAAAAGTGAATTTGTACAAAATATGTTTTACCTATTAGAAAAGGCATTTGCTATTCTTGAAATAACAACACATCCACAACGTATACTA
>JARHZK010000030.1 GCA_029258245.1 Longicatena sp.
ATGTCTATATTTTGTATACCACAGCACATACCGTATTTTTAATTGCTTTTTTACCACATACCTATTATATTTTAGGTGAATAAGGTGTTTAAAATGAGTGCGATTAAGAAAAATGGTAAATGGTATATACGTGGTAGAATACATAAAGAAAATGGTGAAACCTATGAATATACGAAATTAGCAAAAGATTGTAAGTATAAACAAGAAGCTGAATTTAGAAAGCAGTGACAAAATATAGAAATAGCTAAAGTAAATATGACATTTGAAAATTTAGTAAATTTATTTAATAAAAGTCAAACTTCTGTAAAAACAACTACTAAGCAAGTATATAATAATGTATTTAAAAAATGCATTGCTGAATTTGGAAGTAAAAAAATTAATGTATTTAATAAGAAATATTTGCAGGAATTTATTTGTAAATTAGATCAAAAATATAATCCTGCGTATGTTTCTAAAATTTATTATGTTCTAAACAATTTGTTTAAGTATGCTTGTCAGGAAGAATATCTGCAGATAAATCCAATGGCTAATGTAAGGAGAACCATTAATCTAGATATTGTAAAAAAAGAAATGGAAATATGGGAACCAAATGAATTTAATACATTTATACAGTATATTGATGAAGATGTATATAATTTTTGTTTTAAATTTCTTTATAATATGGGGACTAGGAGAGGAGAAGCATTAGCACTTCAATGGAAGGATATTGATTTTAATAAGAATGTTGTTCATATATATAAAGCAGTATCTAAAAATGTTAAAGTAAATCATGGAATTACATCACCTAAGACGAATAATAGTATTTGCAATATTTCTATGCCGAAAACATTATTTGAAGATATGAAGGACTGGAAAGACCAACAAAAGCAATTGTATGGTTACGGTGAAGATTGCTTTGTATTTGGTTTTTCTAGACCATTGGCAGTTACTACTATTCAAAGGAAAATGGATGCTGCTATCAAAAAAGCGAATGATAATGGAGAATCATTAAAAAAGATACGCATACATGATTTTAGACATACTCGTGCCTCATATTTGATTAATAACATGACGGATCAGTTCGCTGATTTTGATATTGCAAAATGTTTAGGTGACACAGTAGCAACCTTACATGATACATATGCACACTGGTTTAAACAAGCATACAAATCAATTATTAAAGTTATGAATAAAAATACAAAGCGTGTCAATAAATCTGCAGGAACGTCCAAAAACATTGATTTTGAACAGTTAAAGCAACTTAAAGAATTGCTAGATATGAATATTATCACAGAAGAAGAATTTAATATAAAAAAGAAAGAATTACTTTTTTATTAGTAAAGTTTCACAATATTGTTCAGCATCAGCAGTTTTATTAATTTCAATCAGTTCAGTATGATTTTTCTTAATTTCTTCTTCAATCTCTTCTAAAGTAACATTGAAAAATTTTTTTCTACTGTTAACCATGTTTACACGCTTATCTTCAAATGCTTTATGTAATGAAGTTTCTAACGTTGAAGCATCATTAGAAAAATTATTGCATGTGCATCAAAAGAAAAAGGAACAGATGCATCGCTAAGTTCATCTACTCGATCTTGGGGATTTAATCTACGTGTCATACCAATTTTATAAACATTTTCTCTAGAAGCACCAATGTTTGAAATTACATACACATAGCCAGCACGTTGGTTTATTTCTCTATAATCAATTTCTTGTAAGTTTTTGTTTATCTCATCTAATTGATTATAGATTTCGTTGATTTTTGTTTCTAATTGAACTTTTTCATCTTTAGATGCATTTTCTAATTATTTTAAATAAGTTTCCTTTGCGTTTAAGTAGTGGTTTTGTTCTTTAGTTATTTTTTCTTTTGCTCTTCAATTTCTTTTTGTAGTTTTGGTAATTCACGTTCTTGTTCTCTAGCTTCTTTAATTGCTTCTTTTTCTTCTTGCTTTTTTTTGTCTAAATTCATGCACTAATTTTGACTTTTTCTTGACTTTTGTTCGTTCCTCATATTCTTTCTGCTTGCCATTGGCTTTTCGCTTGAGGTAGTTCTGATGAAGTTTTTCCCTGTGTTCTTCACGATTGCGGTGTTCTTCTAGTTTCTCCGAAGTCAACTCCAGCTCGACAAGCGCCGAGGGAACGAACTTACCCACAAAGTTGAAATACACCTCGATTTCCTGCGTGGACTGGGTGCAGCCTTTGCGGTCACGCTCATGTACAAGGATTTTGTCAATGAGTTCATTGAGCATACCGATGGTCA
>JARHZK010000139.1 GCA_029258245.1 Longicatena sp.
AACTCCAGAAGTGCAATCAATCGCTGATTATATAGGTGATTCGTTTTATTTAAGCAAACTCGCTACAAAATTAAAAGAAAAAACAATTGTATATTGTGGAGTTTCATTCATGGCTGAAAGTGCAAAAGTGTTAAATACAGAAAAAAAAGTTTTGATGCCTGAAAAATTAGCAGATTGTGCAATGGCTCATATGGCACAATTACAATTAATTGAGAAAGTTCGAGCAGAGTATGATGATTTAGCAGTTGTGTGCTATATAAACTCAAGAGCAGATTTGAAACAACATTGTGATGTATGTGTTACATCATCAAATGCCGTTAATATTGTAAGGAAATTACCAAATAAAAATATTTTCTTTACGCCAGATAAAAATTTAGGTGCTTATGTAGCATCACAAATACCAGAAAAGAATTTTATTCATAATCCAGGATATTGTCCAATCCATAATGATGTAAAGAAAGAAGAAGTTATCGCTTTACAAAACGAACATCCCTATGCATTGGTATTAGCACATCCAGAATGTTCAAAAGAGATTTTGGATTTAGCTACATATATTGGAAGTACATCAGGAATTATTGATTATGCAACACAAAGTCAAGCGCAAGAATTTATTATTTGTACAGAACATGGCGTTGAATATAAACTACAACAAAATAATCCAAATAAAAAGTTCTACTTTACAAAAACAGAGCCAATTTGTGTAGATATGAAAAAAATAACACTTGAGAAAGTATTACATGTTTTAAAAACTGGAGAAAATGAAGTTTTTGTAGAGCAAGAATTGATTGAAAATTCCAAAAAACCATTAGAATTAATGTTAGAATTAGGAAAATAAAAAAAAGAGGGGATTAATAATGGAAATGGAAGCAGATGTTGTTATAGCTGGAACAGGAGCAGGTGGACTTTATAGTGCATTATGTTTACCTAGAAATAAAAAAATTATTATGATTACAAAATCAGATTTAGAAAGTAGTGATTCTTTTTTAGCACAAGGTGGGATTTGTGTATTAAGAGATGAAAATGACTATGATAGCTTTTTTGAAGATACAATGAAAGCAGGTCATTATGAAAATCGAAAAGAATCTGTGGATATTATGATTCGAGGTTCACGTGATGTGATTAATGATTTAATTCAATATGGAGTTAATTTTGAAAATAAAAATGGCAAATTGGTGTATACAAGAGAAGGTGCACATTCAAAACCAAGAATTTTGTTTCATGAAGATATAACAGGGAAAGAAATTACGAGTACATTACTTGCAAGGGTAAAAGAATTAGATAATGTTACATTATATGAATATGTAACAATGAAAGACATTATTGTTGAAGGTGGTCATTGTAAGGGAATTATTGCTGAAGACAAAAATGGAGAAATGATAAAAATATATGCAGATAATACAATTTTCGCAACAGGTGGAATCGGTGGAAACTATAAACATTCTACAAATTTTCCTCATTTAACAGGGGATGCATTGGATATTTGTAAAAAACATAATATTCGTTTAGATCATTTAGATTATGTCCAAATTCATCCAACAACATTATATACAAAAAAGCCAGGAAGAAGTTTTTTGATTTCAGAATCAGTACGTGGTGAAGGTGCTGTGTTATATAATAAAAATATGGAGCGTTTTGTAAACGAATTATTATCAAGAGACGTAGTAACAAATGCAATTCATGAACAAATGGAAAAAGATGGAACTGATTTTGTATGGTTATCTATGGAAAATATTCCTGATGAAGATATTTTAAAACATTTTCCAAATATTTATGAAAAATGTATGGAAGAAGGATACAATCCGTTAAAAGAGTGTATTCCAGTAGTACCAGCACAACATTATTTCATGGGTGGTATGTGGGTTGACTCAGATAGTAAAACAACCATGTCTCATTTATATGCAGTTGGGGAAACAAGTTGTAATGGTGTTCATGGTAAGAATCGTTTAGCTAGTAATTCCTTATTAGAAACATTAGTGTTTGCAAAACGAACTGCGAAAAAGATTTCTGCTCAAGAAAGGAAATGTTTATGAATAATATAACAAAAATAGTACAAGTCGATCATCTTATTAAATTAGCTTTACAAGAAGATATTTCAAGTGAAGATGTTACAACAAATTCTATTATGAAAGACACTGTTATGGGTGAAGTAGATTTGATTTGTAAAGAAGATGGTGTGATTGCTGGATTAGATATTTTTAAAAGAACATTTGAATTATTAGATGAAAATATAACATTTAATTTTTATTGTAAAGATGGAGATGATGTTCAAAACGGACAGTTGATGGCAAAGATTATTGGAGATATTCGTAGTTTATTATCAGGAGAAAGAGTAGCCTTAAATTATTTGCAACGTATGAGTGGAATTGCAACATATACAAGAAGTGTTTCTGATTTATTGAAAGGAACAAAGACAAAATTATTAGATACAAGAAAAACTACACCCAATATGCGTATATTTGAAAAATATGCAGTAAAAGTTGGTGGTGGTTATAATCATCGCTATAATCTGTCTGATGGAGTGTTATTAAAGGATAATCATATTGGTGCAGCAGGAAGTGTTACAAAAGCTATTGAAATGGCAAAAGAATACGCACCATTTGTAAGAAAAATAGAAATTGAAGTTGAAACATTAGATATGGTAAAAGAAGCTGTGGAAGCTGGTGCTGATATTATTATGCTTGATAATATGACAACTCAAGAAATGATAGAAGCGATTCATATTATTGATGGGCGTGCAGAAACAGAATGTTCAGGAAATGTTACAAAAGAAAATATTAGTCGACTTACAGATATTGGGGTAGATTATATTTCAAGTGGAGCTCTTACGCATTCTGCACCAATTCTAGATATTTCATTAAAAAATCTTCACGCAATTTAAATTGGAGATTATATACATGTTAAAGGGAAATGAAAGAAGAAATATCATATTTGAATGTATAAAAAACCAATCAGCACCTATAAGTGGTAGTTATTTAGCAAAACAATATGGAGTCAGTAGACAAATCATTGTACAGGATATAGCCTTACTAAGAGCAGAAGGTTATCCAATTATATCAACGAGCAATGGATATATATTAAACAAAAATCAAAGTGTTATTAAGAAAATAAAATTATTTTATAATGATAATAATATGGAAGACGAAATGTTTACAGTTGTTGATCATGGAGGTAAAATAAAAGAGATTTGTATCCAAAGCTCAATTTATGGAGTGTTAACTTCTAATGTAAATATTAACTCGAGAGTTAAAGTTATAGAATTTATAAATAAATTACATAAAAATAATTGTAGTAGTTTAGAAAGTATAGCAGATGAAGCTATTTTTCAGACAATTGAAGCAAGCAGTTATGAAGTGTTAGATACAATTGAAGAAGTATTATCACGTAAAGGATATAGGAATTAAAAATGTATTTTGAATGCATCCTAAAGTTTAGATATACAAAGTCTAAATTTTAGTTTTTTTTATTTTAATTTATTAAATTAGGGTAAATATACAATACAGTGCAATAAAAATTTAAAATGATATTAATATTGTAGAAATAAAAATGTAAAAAACTTATTTGTAGAACATATGAAATGATGATAAAATAAGTTCCATAAAAACAAGGAGAAAATCGATGGCATTTACACGTATTACGAAAGTAATTTTAAAGAGTTTATCATTTAATCAAGTTAATGTTAAATCTACGAGAGCGCTAGCGAATTTAAAGAAAATAAATCCGTTTCGTATATTTTATGAAAAGAAAAATTTTAGCGTTCATAACGGAACCTATGATATTGCAATGCGTATATACTATCCATCTCATAAAAAAACAAAAGATAAAAAAGTACTTCTTTTTTTTCATGGTGGTGGATGGTCTACTGATAGTATTGATAGTTATGAAACAATTTGTGCAAAACTTGCAAAAGCAAGTAATCATTTTGTTATTGCAGTTGATTATCGGTTAGCTCCTGAATATAAATTCCCAATTGGATTGGAAGATTGCTATGTTGCTACAAAAACAGTTTTTGAATATTTTTCAAGTGATGATATTACTTTGATTGGAGATAGTGCTGGAGGTAATTTAGTAGCAGCTATATCATTGTTAGCGAATCAGCGTAAAGAATTTAAGCCAAAAAGGCAAATATTGATTTATCCAGCATTAGGAAGTGATTATTCTAGTACCTCTCCATTTCCTTCTGTACAAGAAAATGGGGAGGATTATATATTAACAAGAGGAAAATTAAATGACTATATTTCCTTTTATGCTTCAAAAGAAGAAGATAAGGAAAATCCTTTATTTGCACCGATTTATGCAGAAGATGTATCAAATCAGCCGGACACGTTAATTATTACAGCAGAATTTGATCCTTTACGTGATGAGGGAGAATTGTATGCAAGAAGATTAAAAGAAGCAAATAATAATGTAGAAATGCATCGTATGGGAAATGCAGTGCATGGTTATTTTGCATTAGGCATTAAAGGTTCTTTAGTGAAAGAAACATTTCGATTAATTATTGAATTTTTGAAGTCAAAAGAGAATATGTAGGAGGAATTATATGCAAGAACATAGAGCATATTGGAGAAAACTTGATCATGTTGCTAAGATGTATTCTGCTACAAGTAATGATAAAATAACTAGAGTATTTCGCTTTTATTGTGTTTTAAAAGAAGATATTCAACCAAAAATATTGCAAGAAGCATTAAATAAAACAATCGAAACGTATCCTATATTTTTATCAGTTATGAGAAAAGGGCTATTTTGGCATTATTTAGAAAAGAGTAGTTTGCGTCCAATAGTTAGAGAAGAGAATAAAGAAGTTTGTAGTACTTTGTATGTTCATGATCAAAAAAGTTTGTTATTTGAAGTGACATATTATCATAATCGTATTAATTTTGAAGTATTTCATGCTTTGACTGATGGAACGGGAGCAACTGCTTTTTTAAAAGAAATAGTGAAAAATTATATATATTTGAGTCATTCCAAACAATTGGAAGAAATTGAACTTTTAGATGAACATATTACAATTCAAGATCAAGAAAGTGATGGGTTTTCTAAGTATTATAATAAAGAAAAAGTTCATAAAGCAAAAAAAGTGATAGCCTATCAAATTAAAAAGCCAAAAAAACAAAGAGGTCCACTACAAGTAAATGAATGTACTGTCTTTGTAAAAGATATACAAGAAAAAGCAAAAGAAAATAATGTATCCTTAAGTGTTTATATAACTTCAGTCTTAATGCTCTCTATTTATTATGAAATGAGTTTAGAAGAAAAAAGACCAGTAGTTTTACATGTACCAATAAATTTAAGAAAGTTTTTTCCAACAGATTCAATGTTGAATTTTTTCATCTGTATGAATCCAAAATATACATTTTGTAAGTCAACAACACTGGATGATGTTATACAAGAAGTAAATCAATATTATAAAAATGAATTAACGAAAGAACGTATTATTGAAAATATGAATCGTTTTATTACATTAGAGAAACACCCATTACTACGTATCATACCTTTAGAAGTAAAAAATTTAAGTATCAAAGCAGGGACTATTTATGCTGAAAAAGATGCTACAGCAGTATATTCGAATATGGGGATTATAAATATGCCAGATGCGTATGCAAAGTATATTGAACGTTTTGGTGTTTTTACAAATACTCCAAAATTAGAATTGTGTATGTGTTCTTTTCAAGAACAAATTACTTTTTCTTTTACATCTACATTTGATACAAGTAATATACAAAGAAATTTTTATCAAATATTAAAAGAACAAGGAATTATTGTAAAATCAATTGAACCAGATTATCCAGATAGAAAAGGACAAATAGAAAATGAAAAGAAGTGGTATCGTATATATACATTTTTATGTTTATCAATTATTATTTGTTGCTTTGGAATAGAAAGTATATTTAAGCTTCAAACACATTGGGCGTTTTATGTCGCGGGCGCTATTGTAAGTTTGTGGTTATGTAGCTATGTGGGGTATATGAAACGTCGTAATTTATTAAAAAATGTAATGTGGCAACTCCTTTTACTTTCAGTAGGAAGTTTTGTTTGGGATATAAGTACAGGATATTATCGATGGTCTGTGAATTATGTCATCCCAGTATTATGTATAATTAATCTTATATTTATGTTAATTGTATCGAAAGCTAGAAAAGATACACCGAGAGAATATATGGCTTATTTTGTTATGGGGTGCTTTTATGGAAGTTTTGTTCCAATGTTATTGATAATTACAAATATAGTAAAAATTAAGTTTTTCGATATGCTGAGTATTATTTTTAGTATTATTTTTTTATTAGGAGTAATTTTATTTAAAGGAAAAGAATTTAAAGAAGAAATGATAAAAAAATTGCATATATAAATAGGTGGTTATTACATGAAAAAAGATAAACAAATTGTTGCAGTTCAAATAGAAAAAGGGCTGAATATAATAAAAAATATTGTAGAAAAGCAAGAAAAAAAGTCTAATAAAAAACGTAATCAGACTTAGTTTATTATTTTAATAAAAATCTCGTACTTTCTTGAGGTTTGTTTAACAGGTATTTTATAAGTACCTGTTTTTTTCATGTTTATTTTAGATAAATCCATTTTTATTTTAGAAGGATCCTGTACACCTTTAAAATAATAAGATGGATCTGTTGGTAATATATCGTTTTGTTTAAAAATAAAAATATCTTTTTTACTTTCTAAGGCAGTACGCGTAGAACCTGAAACGATTAAATAAGAAAGTAAAATGATTAATATTACTACAATGAAACGAAATAAAAAAAATTGCTTTTTGTTCAATGAAACCACTCCAATCAATAGAAATTATATATGAATTGTGATTTGATTTCAACGAAACTATGTAAAGTGTTTTATTTTCATCATAAAATAAAAAGGAGAAAACGTATTATAGAAAAATTATGAAATTAAAAAATAACATAGATTTGAAATAACAAAATTAAAAGACAATGCTTATTAATGATGTATAGCCTTTATATATAATAAAAAAAGTCCAAGTAAATCTTGAACTAATTTATTTAATTTGGAGGCTTATACTCATAAAAACTCGAACTTCTATAAATAAAGCTTTTATAAATAAATATAGAGAAACTTTTAGTTTCTCTTTTTTTGTTTGCTTGTAAAAGGAGGGATGAGAATGAAAAACTGTGAATTATCTTTACAAATAAAAATAAATGATTTTTTTGAAGAAAATGAAATAAGCATCCTAGATATAAAAAGCTATTGGCTTGCATATAAAGATTTATATTTTACCTGTAACAGAAATTTAACTGAAGCTTTAATAAAATCGCCGACATCAGGATTTGATATTGTAGAAAAATCAAGGAATACTGGAGGACGAGGAAATTATAATGCGTTGTTAAATGCAATTGTTAAATCAGATCAGATTAAAGATTTTATGATTAAATTTTATTCAACACTTAATAAAGTTGGACTTAGTGAATTTGAATTTAAAAAGATGTTTATACAAAATGATTGGATGGAATCCATATATGAAACAAAAAATCCTTTTTATTTGGAAGATAAAATTTTTGAATTTTGGATAGAATTCGAAAAACCTCCTAATTCAGAGGAACTTAAACATGATTATGCGGATATAAAAACAACATATAAAAAATCAATTAAAAAGCAAAGAAAAATTTATAAAGATAATTTTAGATCTATATTACAAAATCCTCCAGATATCGAAGAAATAAAAGATTTATATATTCGATATTTAATGAAGATTGAAGAAAAAAATACAAAATATTTCTTTCTTCAGCTAAACACAGTCACAATATTAAATTTGTATTTTTCAAGAAAAATTACATATGAAGAAGTTATTCGTTTTTTTAATATGTTTCCAGAAGGAAAAAGACATAAAAATATTGTCAAAGCTATTCGGAATTATGATTAACAAAATTAAATAGTATAAGGTGTCACGAGCCACATCTCGGCATAAACCATACATTTATGATTGGTATGGGCGGAGAATATCGTGCTAAAGCTCCTGTATTCTGCACTGGAGTGGATGAGAAAGAAGTTATGCATCTATCCATTAGATCATTATGCAGAATAAAAATAAATGATTTAATGTATAACTTCGTAATCTTATGTGGATAGCAGCGGGCGATCATATTGTTCCTTTCAGTATGCTTTGTCCTGATTGGGATTTTAACCTTTGATACCCAAGTAAAACTAAAAAAAGGAGGGCGGACGTGCTTATGCGAAACATTTATGAGTACATGGGAAGCACTGTGTACATTTAATGATTTTAAAATTGAGAGGGTCAACGATCCATATCGAGAGTATTTTAACAATTATTAATAGCATAAATGCCATTCTATGAATGGAGTGAAAGGATTTAACACTTTTTCTTAAAGAGATGTGAAAGATTCGTCTCTTTAGGGAAAAGTGTACTTGTTTTTAAGAAAATAAGGTCGTTCTGATATATATATCATATAGTATATATATTATATCTATGTATATTATATACTAAAAAAATTAAAAAAAAATAATAAAAGTGTTATTCTAAGTACATAAAAGTTATAAGTATTTGTTAAAGTTTTTTCATTAATTATATTTAAATTGAAGGAATTGGAGGTTAACCTATGAATAATAAAAAAATTTTAGCTATTTATGTAAGAGTTTCTACAGAAGAACAAGCAAAAAACGGATATGGTTTATTAGATCAGGAAAATCAATGTAGAAAGTATGTTGATTTATATTATCCAGAACATCAAAATATTATAATTTATAAAGATGATGGGTATTCTGCAAAAGATTTAAAAAGACCACAAATTCAAGAGTTGATCAGACGTTTGGATAATGATGAAGTAGAAGTAATTGTCACATTTAAACTGGACCGAATAACTAGAAGCGTAATCGATACATATTCATTGATAGATAAATGCACAAAACATGATTGTACATTAATTGCAGTTGTAGATAAGTTAGATATTTCAAGTGCAAATGGTCGGATGTTAGTTGGAATACTTTCAACAATTGCTCAATGGGAACGGGAAGTAATTTCTGAACGGACAATTGCTGGAATGACTCAAATGGCAAAAGAGGGGAAATATCCTTGTGGTATAAGTCCATTTGGATGGAAAAAAAAGGAAGATTTGACCTTAGAAATTGATGAAACGCAGGCAGAGATAATAAACTATATGGCAGATCTATATTTACAAGGTTATTCTTTTGAAGATATTTCAAAAAAAGTAAAGTATAAATATAATATAGATAAATCATATGCATGCATCAAAAGATATTTGATTAATCCTTTAAATATAGGAAATTATAAATTTAGAAATGAAAGTTTCAATGATATTGTTCCTGCGATAATGAGCGATGAAAAATATAATAATATATTGGAGGCAATGAAATACAGGCAGCATTATTCAAACGGAAAAAAGAAATATATATTTCATTCATTGGTTCAATGCAAATGCGGA
>JARHZK010000094.1 GCA_029258245.1 Longicatena sp.
CAAGACTAGTATATTAGACTTATGTAAAGATTATTTAATACATATGTCAATACATGTTTTTTTCATTTGAATGGTTTCTTGAATATTTAATAAAAAATGCTATAATAAAAGCCGAAAGTATCTAAAATTTATATATATTTTAGCACTTTCACATAATAAAATAGGAGGTCTTCATGACAACGAACTATACTAGTCCTCTTTCTAAACGTTATGCAAGTAAAGAAATGAAATATCTTTTTTCTAATGAAATGAAGTTTAAAACATGGAGAAAATTATGGATTGCTCTTGCAGAAGCAGAAAAGGAATTAGGACTTCCCATAACACAGGAACAAATTGATGAATTAAAACTTCATAAAGATGATATCAATTATGAAGTTGCAGAAGCAAGAGAAAAAGAAGTTCGTCATGATGTAATGAGTCATGTATATGCATATGGAGTACAGTGCCCAAAAGCAAAAGGAATTATCCATTTAGGAGCTACTTCATGTTATGTCGGTGATAATACTGACATTATCATTATGTCAAAAGCGTTACAATTAATTAGGAAGAAATTAATTAATACAATTGCAATACTATCTCAATTTGCAAATGAGTATAAACATCTTCCTACACTTGGCTATACACACTATCAGGCAGCACAACCGACAACTGTTGGTAAACGTTCATGTCTATGGTTACAAGATTTAGTAATGGATTTAGAAGATATTGAATATATCCTTGATTCATTAAAATTACTAGGTTCCAAAGGTACCACTGGTACACAAGCATCTTTTTTTGAATTATTTGAAGGTGATCATCAAAAATGTCGTTTACTAGATCAAAAAATAGCTGATAAGATGAATTTTTCTTCTTGCTATGCTGTTAGTGGTCAAACATATTCAAGAAAAGTAGATAGTCGAGTTTTAAATGTCTTAAGTGGCATTGCTCAATCTGCACATAAATTTTCAAACGATATCCGTTTATTGCAACATATGAAAGAAATCGAAGAACCTTTTGCTAAACATCAAATTGGATCTTCCGCAATGGCATATAAACGCAATCCTATGCGTTGTGAACGTATGGCTGCCCTTGCAAACTATGTGATTTGCGATACACTAAATCCTGCAATCACAGCATCAACACAATGGTTTGAAAGAACATTAGATGATTCAGCAAATAAACGTATTTCTGTCAGTGAAGCATTTTTAGCAACAGACGGCATTCTCGATTTATATATGAATGTTGCAGATGGATTAGTTGTCTATCCAAAAGTAATTGAAACACATCTTTTAGCTGAATTACCATTTATGGCAACTGAAAACATTTTAATGGATGCAGTAAAAGCCGGTGGGG
The DNA here is from genome assembly GCA_029258245.1 of Longicatena sp. Lineage (GTDB taxonomy): Bacteria > Bacillota_I > Bacilli_A > Erysipelotrichales > Erysipelotrichaceae > Longicatena_A. The sequence continues at coordinate 1,333 of JARHZK010000094.1, forward strand.
ATCGTCAAGAACTTCATGAACGTATTCGTATACATTCTATGGAGGCGGGACGTATTGTAAAAGAAGAAGGAAAAGAAAATGATCTTCTTTTAAGAATAGCTAACGATCCTATGTTCCATACTACTTACGAACAATTGCAAGAAATAGTAAGACCTGAAAACTATATTGGTCGTGCTTGTGAACAAACAAATGAGTTTTTAGATGAAGTAATACGACCAATTTTATCAGCTAATAAAGATTTATTAAATATTCATGCTGATGTAAACATCTAAAATTCCAACAAGGAGATAAAAAAATGATTAAAGCAATAGTTGGCGCCAATTGGGGCGATGAAGGAAAAGGTAAAATAACCGATTCACTTGCTGCTGAAAATGATATTGTAGTAAGATTTCAAGGTGGAAGTAATGCTGGACATACCATAAAAAATGAATACGGTAAATTTGCATTACATATGCTTCCTTCTGGCGCATTTTATAAACATACAACTTGTATATTGGGGAATGGTGTAGCATTAAACATCCCTGGATTGATAAAAGAATTAAAATCCATCACTGATCAAGGAGTACCCGCTCCTCATCTATTAGTTTCAGATCGTGCTCATATTGTTATGCCCTACCATATATTATTAGATGAATACGAAGAAGAGCGATTAGGTAAGCATTCTTTTGGTTCAACAAAATCAGGAATTGCTCCTTGCTTTTCTGATAAATACGCGAAAATAGGTATTCAAGTAAATAATCTATTTATGGATGAAAATGAATTAAAAGAAAAATTAAAAAATATATGTACAATTAAAAACGTATTAATTGAACACTTATATCATAAAGAACCATTACAAGTAGACGAATTATTTCATACTTTAATGGATTATAAGAATATGATTGAACCTTATGTTGCAGATACAACACTCTTTTTACATCAAGCAATTAAAGATAGAAAAAATATCTTGCTTGAAGGACAACTAGGTTCTATGAAAGATACTGATCACGGCATCTATCCAATGGTTACATCTTCTTCAACTCTTGCTGGCTACGCCTCAATTGGAGCAGGTATACCTCCATATGAAATACAAGAAATAATTGCCGTTGTAAAAGCATACTCATCAAGTGTTGGAGCTGGTGAATTTGTTAGTGAAATTTTTGGTGAAGAAGCAAATTCTTTACGTAATCATGGTGCTGATGGTGGTGAATACGGTGCGACTACTGGACGTCCTAGACGAGTTGGATGGTTTGATGCAGTCGCTACCAAATACGGTTGTAGTATGCAAGGTGCTACTTCTATTGCTTTGACAGTTGTAGATGCATTAGGATATCTTGATGAAATACCGCTTTGTGTAGGATATGAAATAAATGGTAAAATCACTACAGATTTCCCTAATACATCAGATTTAATTAAAGCAAAACCTGTTTTAAAGATTATGCCAGGCTGGAAGTGTGATATTAGTAATATTACATCTTGGGAAAATCTTCCAAATGAATGTAAAAATTATATTAATGAAATAGAAAAACAAATTGGTTTTCCAATTACCCTAATATCTAACGGACCTGAGCGTGCAGCACTTTTAGAAAGAAATTCCCAATTATAACGATCAAAACCTCCTAACGGAGGTTTTTTAATATAGATTTATTAGATCTACTAAACAATAATATACATATTATTAATAGTTTCCATATAATATAATTTAATTATATATTTTTTCTTTTTGTTTTCGATTCACTACATAAATACCAATGGCTACTAAAATTAATGCAAGCATGTTTTTTAAACAAAACGCTTGTTGCATCTCACCAAGAACAACGGCTGATAATAAAACACCAATTACAGGATTCATAAACCCATAAATAGTAACTTTTGATACAGGATTATGTTTTAATAAAATGCCCCATAAAGAATATGCAATTGCAGATACAAATGCTAAATATATCAAAATTAATAAACCTAAAAATGTAAAGTTATGAATATTTCCTCCCATAAATAGACCAATTCCAAATAGAATGATTCCACCAACTGCAAATTGATAACCACTTAGCATTACTGGATTAGATTTATTTGAATATTTTTTTAAATAAATCGAAGAAAAGGCATATGAGGTTACGGATATAAACATAAATCCTTCCCCATTCAATGCAAAGTTTAAATCGATTCCCGATGAACTGGTATTTGCTAAAAATACTCCTATAAATCCTATTACACAACCAATAAACTTTGTTTTTGTTAATTTTTCTTGATGGTAAATTAAACTTGCCGCAAGAATTGCAATTAAAGTATTTGTCCCCAAAATAATCGAACCTTTTACACCTGTTGTATGAGCAACTCCAACATAAAAGAAAAAATACTGAATCACTGTTTGTAACATACATAATTTCAATACACTTCTATATTCATCTTTTTTAGGTACTAAAAGTTGTTTTTGAGCAATACTTCCAATAAGAACTGTTAATATTCCTGCAAGCGTAAATCGTAATCCTGCAAATACAATTTGTGAACCAATATCCGAGTTTGTAATATCAAATAATTGATATCCTATTTTAATTGTAGGAATAGCGCTTCCCCATAATGCGCAACAAACAAATGCTAATAAAGCAACAATCCATCCTTTTGTTAACATATCATTTTTATTTCTAGTATCTTTCATTTCTATCTCCGGGTATATTAAATGTATTGCTCTTTATATGAGTAATACGTTTAATATACCCGTTCTCCTTTCTTCCTGAGTCGTTTGGTATCACCTCAGGATGTGATAAAATTTGAATTGTGAATGTGAATTTGTATTTTACTCCTTATTGCTTTGACTTTCCAGAAAGGATCTTACCACTTCTTCGTATCGCATTTATTATTCGTTGTATGAGTCTTTTGAATTCTTAACACACCAGGTATTTGATACCTTTGAAG
>JARHZK010000147.1 GCA_029258245.1 Longicatena sp.
TACAGAAAGAAATTTTAATCCCAAAGATGTATGTATAAAAATAACGAGTAGTAATCATAAATTGCCAAAACAATCTGTGTGGACGAAAGTAGAAGGTACGAATAATTTAGATGATACAAAATGGAAAATGACGATTTCTTATTTGGATGAAGGAGATTATACCTTCTCTATTTCATATAGAGATTTAGCAAATAATTTTTGTAATAAAATAAATTATCATAATAGTGTTGCACCGAATGTTTTTACTATTGATAAAACGAAACCGTTAGTTCATGTCATATATGATAATAATCAAGCTTATAATGGTAATTACTATAATAAATCCAGAGTGGCAACAATTACAGTTGTAGAAGATCACTTTGACTCTAAAAATGTACATATAAATCTTAATGCATATGACAATGGAATAAAAAAAGAAATTCCTTCAATAAGTAAATGGATTCATAAAGGGAATCAGCATATTGCAACTATAATATTTAAACAAGATGCATTCTATACATTGGATATAGATGTTATTGATCAAGCAAATAATCAATCAAAAAAAATTCAAACACAAAAATTTTATATCGATCAAACAAAACCATTATTAGAAATTAGTGGTGTAAAAAATGATTCTACAAATAAAGATGATGTGATACCAGTTATTATGTTTAAAGATACAAATTTTGATAGAAGAAAGATAAAAATTACTTTGAAAAATTCGAAACATAAAAATATTAAAGTAGAAGGAAGGTATCATAATATATCGAATGGAATTACTTTTACTTTTAAAAATTTTGATAGAAAGAAAATATATGATGATATATATACATTAACTGTAAATGTAGAAGATCGAGCAGGAAATGAAGTAGAAAAAACAATACGATTTTCAATTAATCGATTTGGTTCTGTTTATGAATTTGATAAAGAGCTTATAACATTGAATGGAAAATACCATACATTTGTGGATGATATAAAGGTAATAGAAGAAAATCCTACAAAAATTAAAGATATAGAAATTCTATTATTTAAAAATAATAAGACAATTAAACTGATTCAAAATAAAAATTTTAAAATAATTAAAACTGGTGGAAGTGGACAATGGTATACAAATACATATATAATTTATAAAGAAAATTTTAAAGAGGATGGAATTTATAGAATTGCATTACGCTCTAAAGATGAGGCAGGAAATATTACTGAAAATGGATTTTATAATAAACATGCAAATATTTATTTTGGAGTTGATCATACAAAACCAATAATACATATTACAAATTTAGAAGATAATAAAATTTATTCAGAAGAATTTAGAAAAATAAAGATGTTGGTAGATGATAATTTAATGCTCTCGTCTATCTATGTATATTTAGATCATAAAGAATTAATAGCTTGGAATAAGGAAGATATTCGTAAAATAAAAGAACAGCAAGATTATTTTTCATTTACAATTTCAAATACTTTAAAAAAATCTCATAATCTTAAAGTAGTATGCATGGATGAAGCAGGAAATAAAGTAGTGAACGAAGTTAAAAATTTTTATATAACGACCGATTGGACTGTGAAGCTAATTCATAATAAAATTTTGATATATTTTGGAATTGCAGTATTATGTGTAGGAGGTTTTGGTTTATTGCATTATGTGAAGAAGAAAAAAGAAGATATATAGAATTTTAGAAAGACACCATATGGAAAGTGTCTTTTTTTAATTTATGACGAAAATTATAAAAAAAGCAGATTGTATGAAGAAATCATTGTAAAATTATAGTATAATAGGGCGGGGTGATTTTGTGTCGTTATTAGAAAATTTAAATAAACAACAAAAAGAAGCATGTGAAGTCGTTGACCAGCATTTACGTATTATTGCAGGAGCTGGAAGTGGAAAAACTAGAGTAGTAACGACAAGAATCGCATATTTAATTGAAGAATTGCATATTCTACCAAATAAAATATTAGCAATTACGTTTACAAATAAAGCAGCAAAGGAAATGAAAGAACGTGTGGAAACTATGTTGGGTGATATTGCACAAGCAGTGCGTATTTCAACTATTCACTCTTTTTGCGTTCGATTATTAAGAGAAGATATTTTAGAATTAGGGTATCCACGTAATTTTACAATTGTAGATAGTGATGATCAAAAAAGTATATTAAGAGATGCTTATAAACAGATGAACATTGATGTTAAAAATTATAGTTATGCATCTGTTTTGGGATATATTAGTGCTAATAAGACAAATTTTATAGATCCTATTATGGCAAAAGCGAATGCAGGAGTATGGGCACAAGAGCAAATTAAGGCAGATGTGTATGCTTTTTATGAAAAGCGTTTAAAAGAAATGTATGCACTTGATTTCGATGATTTATTAGTATTTACTTATCATATTTTAAATGAAAATGCAGAAATTAGGCAAAAATGGCAAAGGAGATTCTCTTATTTACATGTTGATGAATTTCAGGATGTAGATATGTTGCAATATTCAATTATTCGTTTGTTAACAGGAAAGGATAGTTATTTATGTGTGGTAGGGGATCCTGACCAGACAATTTATACTTGGCGTGGAGCTCAGGTAGATATTATTATGAATTTTGAAAAGGATTTTCCTCATAGTAAAACAGTTATTTTGAATGAAAATTATCGATCTACACAGACAATTTTGGATTGTGCGAATACATTAATTAAGAATAATCGAAATCGTGTTGATAAAGATTTATTTACAAATAGTGGAGAAGGAGAATCGGTGATTCACTTTACTGCATCAGAGGATGCTAGTGAACCATTATGGGTTGCAAGTCGTATTCAAGAACTTCATCAACAAAATGTTTCATATAAGGATATTGCAATTTTGTATCGTTCTAATTATTTGTCACGAGGACTTGAAAAATCGTTATTAAATTTACATATTCCATATCGTATTTATGGTGGGGTTCGATTTTATGATCGAGCTGAAATTAAAGATTCATTGAGTTATTTAAGATTACTTGCTCCAAAGCATGTTGGAGACGATAAAGAATTATATAAAAATTTATCAATTAAACGTATTATCAATATGCCAAAACGGGGTATTGGTGCAAAAACAATGGAGTTAATTGAAGCACAAGCAGAACATGATGAAACAAACATGTATGAAATTATAAAAAATTATGAAATTGGTAAAGGAAAAGCAAGGGCAAATATTCAATCGTTTGTAGAGTTAATTGAAAAATATCGCAGTTTAGTAGATACAATTTCAATTGATCAAATTTTAGAACAAATACTTGAAGAAAGTGGTTATCTTGCTATGTTACAAGAAGATAAAGAAATTGAACGATTAGAAAATATCAAGGAATTAATTGGTGATATAGCGGCATATGTAGAAGATCATCCAGATGGAACATTAGATGATTATTTACAAGAAATTGCACTGTATACAGATAAAGAAGCACAAGAAAATGGAGATTATATACAATTAATGACGGTTCATGCTGCCAAAGGACTAGAATTTAATTATGTCTTTGTATACAGTTTATCTGAAGGAATTTTTCCAAGTGAAAAAAGTGTTGCCGAAGGTGGAAATCAAGCATTAGAAGAAGAAAGACGATTAGCATATGTTGCCTTTACAAGAGCAAAAAAACAATTATTTTTATCAAATTCATATGGATATAGTTATGTATTAGACAAAGTAAAAACTCCTTCAAGATTTATTCTAGAATTGCCACAAGAATATATGCAAGAAGTAGGTGCAAAGCCTCAAAGTCGTTTTGAGTATAGTAATACAGGATATAGTGGAAATGAATTTTTTGCACAACATAATATAGCAAGTACACGAAAACAAGTATTACCACAAAATGGTTTATCTAAAAAACAAGAAGATATACCAAAACCTAAGAAAAAAGGTAAGATAAGGAAAGGTGATTTAGTTAATCATGTAGCTTTTGGAGATGGAGTTGTCATTAAATTAGAAGATTCACTTGCAACGATTGCATTTGAAAAAAAATTCGGTATAAGAAAAATAGATGTTCATCATCCATCATTGAGTAAAAAATAGGAGGTTATATATGGATATACAACAACAAATTTTAGAATTAAGATTATTGTTAGATCGTTATGCCTATGAATATTATGTTTTAGATCAACCAAGTGTTCCAGATGCTGAGTATGATCAAAAATATATGGAGTTGGTCAAACTAGAAGATGAATATCCAGAATATCGTGATCCTAATTCTATTACGCAAAGAGTTGGTGGAATTGTTTTAGATACATTTGAAAAAGTTACGCATAAACAACGAATGCTATCATTAGGAAATGCATTTAGTTTAGAAGATTTACAGGCATTTGATGAGCGTGTAAAAAATGCTGTTGGAAAAGTTAATTATGTTGTAGAATTAAAAATGGATGGTTTAGCAATTTCTTTGCATTATCATAACGGAAGATTCATACAAGCGGTAACGCGTGGAGATGGATTGGTTGGAGAAGACGTTACAAATAATGTACGTACGATTGGTTCAATTCCAATGCATATTGATTATGAGGGTGATCTTGAAGTTCGTGGTGAAGTTTTTATGCCAAAGAAAAGTTTTGAAGAACTTAATAAAAAACGAATTGAAAATGGTGAAGAAGAGTTTGCAAATCCACGAAATGCAGCAGCAGGAAGTATACGACAGTTGGATAGTGGTATCGCAGCAAAAAGAAAATTAGATGCATATCTTTATTATTTTGAAGGCGCTTATGAGAATGGAATTAAAACACATGAAGAGGCACTTGAAACGATGAGTAATTTGCATTTAAAAGTGAATCCAACTCGGAAAGTGTGTGAATCCATTCAAGAAGTATGGAATTTTATTCACGAAATGAGTGAAAAAAGAACATCTTTACCATATGAAATTGATGGTATGGTAATTAAAGTAAATGATTTGTCTACTTGGAATACATTAGGGACAACAGTAAAAGCTCCAAGATACGCTATTGCATATAAATTTCCAGCAGAAGAAGTTGTTACAGAATTATTAGATATTGTAGTTACTGTAGGAAGAACAGGAAGAATAACGCCAAATGCTGTTTTAGCTCCAGTAAAAGTTGCAGGAACTACAGTTTCAGCTGCACAGCTTCATAATGAAGATATGATTAAAGAAAAAGATATTCGTATTCATGATGCTGTTGTAGTACGAAAAGCAGGAGATATTATTCCAGAGGTCGTAAAACCTATTGTGGAAAAAAGAAACGGAACACAAACAGTCTTTGAATTTCCCAAAACATGTCCAATTTGTGGAAGTGGTTTAGTTCGATTCCCGGATGAATCAGCACATTATTGTATTAATCAAGATTGTCCTGCGCGCGTTGTAGAAAGTATTATTCATTTTGCAAGTCGTGATGCAATGGATATTGATACTTTAGGAGATAAAAAAGTAGAAATTTTTCATAAATATGGTTTATTAAACTCGATTGAAGATATTTATCGTTTAAAAGAACATAAAAATGAAATATTAGAGATGGAAGGATTTAAAGATAAATCTTATCAAAAATTAATAGATGCAATAGAAAAAAGTAAAGAAAATCCATTAGAAGATTTAATATATGGATTGGGTATTCGTCAAGTAGGTAAGAAAGCAGCAAAAATACTTGCAAAGCATTTCTTAACAATGGATGCTTTAATGCATGCTAATTTATCGGATTTAGTAATTATTAAGGATATTGGTGAGATTACTTCACAAAGTATTATTGCATTCTTTAAAGAACCTAAAAATACTATGTTGATTGATCAGTTAAAAACATTCGGTTTATGTATGGAGACAGAAAAAGACGAAATTAAAGAAAGTATGTTTACAGGAAAAACAGTAGTTTTAACAGGTACATTGCAACAAATGACGAGAAATGAAGCAAAAGCAATTTTGGAATCTTTGGGTGCAAATGTAAGTGGCTCTGTTTCTAAGAAAACAGATTATGTTATTTACGGAGAAGCAGCAGGAAGTAAGCTTACAAAAGCACAAGCATTAGGTGTTGTGACAATGGATGAGCAATCTTTTTTACAGGAGGTGAATGTTGAGTGAAACGAAAAGTAGTAGGAAGTCTTTCGTTAGCGATGATGTTAATACTAAGTGGATGTGGAAAACATAATTCAAATAGTATTGTAGAATCAACAACAGTTATCAAAAGTGATGATTATGCAGCAATGTTACCTTTTAAGTCTAGTAGTTCGCGCTATAAACATTCTTCGTTAAATACGGATTTAAGAGAAACTATGGTGATTGGTTCAGGATTAATGGAATTATCGAAACAATATTTTTCGCCAAAACAATATGCTTATCGTGAAGGTGAATTTTTAACATATGATGCTTTGGATGCAACAGGTGCAGATCGCGTAGGACTGTTAGGAAGAACCAATGAAAAAAATCCTAATGGAATGAATTTACCAATAGATACCGCAATTGAAACGAATCATGGGATAAAAAAAATAAGTGCTACAGATGTATTATTAATTGATATTTATGAAATTGATTGGTATGATGATAAGGATTTGGGTGGAATATCACTTGCACTTGTTTTAAATGATAAAATTGGAAATTCAGAAAAACCAGATATTGTAAGTGATGAAAAATTACGTGCTTACGGAGAAGAAGTAGGTCGAAAAACAGTAAATTATTTACGAAAAACACATCCAGAAATCAAACCAAAAATGCCTATATATGTCGCATTATACAAGCAAAGTGGAGTGAATACTACAGTACCTGGAGCATTTATTGAAGAAGCGAATTTTGCATCAAAAACAAATGGTACATTTACGAAAATAAATGAAGAGTGGGCAATTTTTCCAAGTGAAAAAGCAGATAAATTAGATCGTAATAGCAATACTTTATTTCAACAGTTTGCGAGTGAAATAAAAAAATTTTTTCCAGAAGATACTTCTGTAATTGGAACTGGAAAATTTGAAAATAATCATTTGTGTTCGTTATCTATTGATATTGGTATGTATGCGAAAACATGGTCTGAGGCAAATGCAATGATACAAAAAGTAAATTCATCGTTATCAATTTTTAACGATAAGAATGTAGAATTAAAAGTGGTGATGAAGAGTAATGGAAATTTGATTGCTGCTATCGAAAGAGAGAAAGGCAGTACAACCACAACGGTTATTCAGCTACAAAATTAGGAGGAGCTTATGGAAGAATATAGTGTAGAATATTTTAAAAAACTTGCACATGATATCATGTTTGATATTAGTGAACAAGAAGCTTTAGAATTACAAGATGATTTTAAAGAATTAGTATCAGAGATTGATATTTTAAATGAGATTGATACAGAAGGTGTAGAAGAAATGATATATCCATTTGAAATGGAGACACATTTTTTACGTGAAGATGTTGTAGAAAATGTTGTTTCTCAATCAGATGCATTAAGTAATGCAAAATCAGTAAAAGCAGGACATGTACATGTTCCAAAGGTGGTGAAATAAAATGGATTTTGAAAGAGTTAGAAAAGAAGATGTAAATGCACGTATTCATAGTGCAGTAGCAAAAGCAAAAGAAAAACAAGAAGATTTAAATGCTGTTGTGTCTTTTGTAGATGTTGAAGATCAAATAGAAGCATTAAAGGATATAGATGAAAAACAACCATTTTATGGTATGCCAATCGTATTAAAAGATAACGTTAATATGAAGGGTGTAAGAACAACAGCAAGTTCACGTATTTTAGATAACTATGTTTCAATTTATGATGCACATATTACAACAAAATTAAAAGAAGCTGGAGCTGTTGTAATCGCAAAAGCAAGTATGGATGAATTAGGGATGGGTGGTACAAATGAAAATGCGTATACTGGACCTGTATGCAATCCATGGGATACATCAAGAATTTCAGGTGGTAGTTCAGGAGGAAGTGCTGTTTTAGTTTCAAGTGGTGTTGTTCCATTTGCAATCGGTACTGATACTGGAGATAGTATTCGGAAACCAGCAGCTTTTAATGGAATTATTGGTATGAAACCAACATATGGTCGTATCTCACGTTATGGTGTTATTCCATATGCAAGTAGTTTAGATCATGTAGGATATTTTACTACTTCTATGAAGGATGCAGCAGTAGCATTAGAAGTGTTAGCTGGAAGAGATGATCGTGATATGACATCTTCTTATAAAGAAGTTGAAAAATATTCAGAGAATTTAAATAGTGATTTGAGTGGTAAAAAAATTGCTATATTAGATAACGTTCAAAATGCGATTACAAATGAAGATGTAAAAGAAAATTTCAATTCTTTAATGGGAAAATTAGAAGCACGTGGTGCTACGATTGAACATGTTTCATTAGATGACAAATTGATGCATGCTTTATTACCAGTTTACTACATTATCGCAAATGCAGAAGCAACAGCAAATCATTCGAATTTAGATGGAATTCGTTTTGGACAAAGAGAAGATGGAGAAAGCGTTGAAGATGTAATGATTAATTCTCGTACAAAAGGATTAAGTTCAAACGTACGTAAACGTTTTGTAATTGGAAGTTATTCTTTATTTGCAGCAAATCAAGATAAGATTTTCCGTAAAGCACAAAAAGTACGTCGTTTGATTGTTGAAGAATTAAAACGTACATTGGATCAATATGATGTTGTTATTGCGAATGCATCTGCAACAATTGCACCTAAGTTTAATGAAAAAGTGCAAGCAGGAAATGATGATATTGTGACAGAAAATTACATGGTTTTAGGAAACTTCTCTGGATATCCAAGTATGACTGTTCCAACAGGATTTGTAGAAGGCATGCCAATTGGTATTAATATGACTGCAAAACCATTTGAAGAACAAACATTATTTAATATTGGATTGGCAATTGAAGAAGAAACAGGATTAAAAGGAAATGACGTGGAGGTGGACGCATGAATTACGAGACAATCATAGGAATTGAAATCCACTGTGAATTAAAAACAAAAACAAAGATGTTCTCATCTGCTCCTGTAACATTTGGAGAAATGGCAAATACATGTGTAAATGAGATTGATTTAGGTCATCCAGGAACGTTACCATGCGTAAATAAAGAAGCTGTGAAACTTGCTATTAAAGCGGCTACAGCAATGAATTGTGAAATTGATCCATTAGTAAAATTCGATCGTAAAAATTATTATTATTCTGATTTACCAAAAGGTTATCAAATTACTCAACAATTTCATCCGTTAGGAAGAAATGGTCATATCACAATTGAAACGAAAGATGGCGTGAAAAAAGATATTCGAATCAATCGAATTCATATGGAAGAAGATACTGCAAAACAGTTTCATTCAGATGCAGGATCATTGATAGACTTTAACCGTGCTGGAACACCATTAATTGAAATTGTAAGTGAACCTGATATCCGTAATGGTGCAGAAGCAGCAGCATATGTAGAAAAACTTAGAACTCTATTATATTATCTAGGTGTATCTGATGTTAAAATGGAAGAAGGAAGTATGCGTTGTGATGTTAACGTTTCTATTCGTGAAGAAGGAAGCGAAACATTTGGAACAAAAACAGAAGTGAAAAACTTAAATTCTATCTCTAATGTACAAAAGGCAATTGATGCAGAAGTTGAAAGACAAATTGGATTAGTAAGTAATGGGGAAAGAGTTATTCAAGCAACTCGTCGTTATGATGAAACACAAAAAACTACAGTATTAATGCGTAAAAAAGAAGGAGATGTCGATTATAAGTTTTTCCCAGATCCTAATATCACACCAATTCGTTTAGATGATGCTTGGATTAAAGATATTCAAGATTCAATGGAAGAATTACCTGATGAAAGAAAAGCTCGTTATATGAGTGATTATGGATTAAAAGATTACGATGCAGGTGTTTTAGTTGCAAATCGTGAATTAGGTGATTTCTTTGATGAAGTATGTAAATATACACAAAACTATAAAAAATCTGCAAACTGGGTTATTGTTGAATTAACTGCAGCATTAAATAAAGATAATATCAAGTTTGAAAATAATCCTTGCAATCCTAAATATTTAGCAGATATGATAAACATGGTCGAAAAAGGCGAAATTAGTGGAAAACAAGCAAAAGAAGTCTTTGAAGAAATTATGAAAGGAAAAGATCCTAAAAAAGTTGTTGAAGAAAAAGGAATGAAACAAATGAGTGATAGTTCCGAATTGTTAGCTGTTGTTACATCTGTTTTAGATGCTAATCCACAATCTATTGAAGACTTTAAAAATGGAAAAGATCGTGCTGTTGGATTCTTGATGGGACAAGTTATGAAAGCAAGTAAAGGACAAGCAAATCCAAAAATTGCAAATCAATTAATTCAAGAAGAATTAAAGAAAAGATAGATTTTTATAATAAAATTTAGTACAATGATTTATGTCAGGAGTGATTTATATGGCTAAAAAAAGCAAAAAAAACAATGTGAAAAAGACAACTGATAAAAAATCTAGAATTTTATACTGGTTAGCAGCAATTGTTATTGGGCTTCCATTATTACTTCTTGCATTCATCTATTTTACGACAAAAGAACAAGTAGGTACTCCAACTACAGGAAACCGATTTAAAGATTCTTTAGATCCTGCTATTACTGAAAAACATATTACAGAAATAAAAGAAAATTTAAAATTTGATGGCGTGGAAGATGTAGAAATCAATTTGCAAAGTGCTACTTTACATATTACAATGGATTTGGATGATAAATCAGGTGATGAGCAAGTAACATCTGTATTAAATAAAACTTATGATCAAGTAAATAAAGTATTACCTATTGAGACTTACTTTACAAATCATGAGCATAAGAAAATGTATGATTTGGATATTCATGTATATAATTATATACCTGAAGATGATAATACAGATGGTTGGGTGTATAAAGAAAAAATCAAAAATGCAGCTAGCAAAAATGCAATTGTGGATACATTAAGCGAACCACGTAATTCTGAAGTTTGTAATTCATTATTAGAGGAACAAAAAGAAGCAGAAAAAGTAGAAAATAAACAATAAAAAGGGCTATAAGCCCTTTTTTAAGGAGATTATTATGAAAAAAAATGATAAATTCATAGGAATTTGTAATGGGTATACAAAAGATGGTTATGGTGTTGTAAAGGTAGATGGATTTCCTTTGTTTGTAAAAGGAATGATGGATCAAGAAGAAGCTGAACTTGTAGTAACACTTGTAAAGAAAACATATGGATATGCAAAAGTATTAAAGTTACTAAAATCAAATGAAGAACGTAGAGAACCAATATGTCCGATTGCAAAACAATGTGGGGGTTGTCAGTTACAACACATGTCATATAAAGAACAATTATCTTTTAAAAAACAAAAAGTTCAAGATGTTATGGATCGTATTGCGAAAATTAAGATTCAAGTTGAAGATACACTAGGTATGCAAGAACCTTATTATTATCGGAATAAAGGGCAAATTCCAGTAGGTATTCAAAAAGGAAATGTGGTAACGGGCTTTTATCGTATTAATTCAAATGCAATTATTGATACGGATTGTTGTAAAATTCAAAGTGAAAAGATTAATAATGTTTTACAACAAATGAAAAAATTATTTCATAAATATGAAAATGCAGTAGTATTTCGACATTTATTAATTAAACATGCATTTGTAACAAATGAAATTATGGTTGTATGGATTACAAGACAACCAACATTTCCACATATGAAAGAAATGGCACAAGATTTAGTAGAAGCAATACCAGAAATAAAAAGTGTTATCGTTAATGTAAATACAAGAAAAGATAATGTTATTTTAGGAAATGATGAATATTTAGTTTATGGTAAAGATTCTATTGTAGATGAAATTGATGGATTACAATTTCATATTTCATCAAAATCTTTCTATCAAGTAAATCCAGTACAAACCAAAGTTTTATATGGAAAAGCATTAGAATTTTGTCAATTAAATGGTAATGAAACGGTGATTGATTTATATTGCGGTGTTGGCACAATCAGTATGTTTTTAGCAAAAAAAGCAGGAAAAGTAATTGGTGTAGAAATTGTGGAACAAGCAATTGAAAATGCCAAAGACAACGCAAAACGAAATCATTTAGATAATGTGGAATTTATATGTAGTGATGCTGCAAGCTATGCAAAAAAATTAAGTGAAGAAGGGATGAAACCAGATGTTGTAGTTGTGGATCCACCTAGAAAAGGGTGTGATATCACAACATTAGAAAGCATTGTGACAATGTCACCAAAACGTTTAGTATATGTATCTTGTGATCCTGCAACACTTGCAAGAGATATCCAAATACTTGAACAGCATAATTATCATGCAGAAATTGTACAACCAGTAGACATGTTCCCATTTACACATCATGT
>JARHZK010000192.1 GCA_029258245.1 Longicatena sp.
AATGAAAGTAAATTAAGTTCTATTTGGCAAGGCTTTTCACTGATATGGTATCAAACCTTATTGCAAGATACGCAATTATTTGATGCACTAAAAAATAGCATATTATTGGCAACTACAGCAAGTATCAACGCAGCAATCATCGCAACACTTGCAGCCTATGGGTTTACAAAAATAAAACTTCGTTCCAAATCAGCAATTGAATTTATTTCTATGCTACCAATTATGATACCTGAAATTATAATTGGTATTGTACTAATGACATTCTTTTCTTTCATTGGCTTACCTTTTGGTATGTTAACTCTCATCATCGCACACACAACATTTTGTATTCCATATATTTATATGTTAGTAAAAGCTCGTTTGGTAGGAATGGATGAAAATCTACTAGATGCTGCTAGAGACTTAGGAGCAAGTGAACACAGAGCCTTTTTTGACATTCTATTACCATTGCTTCTCCCCGCTATTTTATCCGGTATGTTACTTAGTTTTGCAATGAGCTTTGATGATGTAATTATTAGTATTTTTGTAACTGGAGTTAATGTTAACACATTGCCTATGAAAATATACACACAAATAAAAACAGGAATAACTCCTGAAATTAACGCATTGTGTACCCTTATGTTACTTATTACTGTAATACTTATGATAGCAGCAAAAATAATTACTGCTCATAGTAAAAAAAATAAAAAAATTTAGGAGGTTCTTATGAAAAAATTTTTAAAACTAGCTTTATGTTCTATCTTTAGTTTATCTATTTTTGCAGGTTGTACTAAGACTCAACCAGTTTCAGAATTAAATTTATACACATGGGATAATTTATTTCCAAAAGAAGTCTTAGACAACTTCACCAAAGAAACAGGAATTAAAATCAATTACTCTACCTTTGATTCGAATGAAGCAATGCTTGCCAAGTTAGAATCTACGAAAGGACATGATTATGATGTAGTAGTAGCCGATGATTATATTATAGAGATGGCAATCAAAGAAAACTTAGCAAAAACACTAGACAAAGAATCTATTCCGAACATCAAAAATGTAAATCCGCTCTATCAAGGCCATTATTTTGATCCAAAAGATGCTTATAGCGTTCCCTATGGTGCAGGTATCCAAACAATCATCTACAATCCAGAAATTGTAAAAAAGGAAATTACCGGATTTGATGATTTACTTGATCCATCTTTAAAAAATAGTATTGGAATTACCAATAACTTTCGAGTGATTCATGGTATGTCATTGATTGCTGATGGAAAAAGTGTAAATGAAGAAAATATCGATGCCATTGAAAAAACTGGAAAAAAACTTTTAAAAATGGCACCAAATATTCGTTTAATTAAAGAAGAAAATTTACAAGATGATATTCTTTCAGGTGATATTAGTGTTGGTTTAATGTATACAAGTCAAGTAACACAAGCTTGTATTGCGAATCCAAAATTAAAAGTAGTCTATCCAAAAGAAGGAGTAGGTTTTGGAATCATGGCTCAATTTATTCCTATAAATGCTCCTCATACAAAAGAAGCATATGAATTTATGAATTATATTTTACAGCCTGAAGTATCAAAACTATGCTTTGAAAAAGTAGGCTATTACAGTACCAATAAAGAAGCTGATAAACTCATTGATGAAAAGTATCGTGAATTTTTAACTTTACCTGCTTCTTTAAAAATTGATGAGATGGAAGTTATGCGAAATATATCCAACGAAGCAATGGAAACTCACTCTCGTTTATGGACTGAATTTCGTTCAGCATGTGGTCAATAAATAAATATTACTAAATCATAAGTGATTTTAGGTTAAAAAACTTAAAATCACTTTTTTCTATAAAAATAAAAAAACCGAATGACAAAAGCACTTGTTAAGTAGCATTTGTATACGGTCTAAATCATAAATGAATTGATAACTTTTTTCATCTATTCTTGTATATCAGGTTTACTAGTCTTAAATCTTTTTCCTACAAAAAATTCATATAAATAATAATACAACCATGCAAACAAAATACCAATTAATGTATCTACAATACGTAACACTATTGCTGTGTGCACACCATAAATACCGGTTGCAATCATTAAAGCACCCAAACAATTAGCTGCAGTTTTATATTTATACTCAGTACAAAAGCCTAAACAGAATCCACCCAATGGTCCAATTATGAAAAATAAATTATCTGGAATTATAGAATATATTATATAAAATATAAGCGAACCCAATAACATTCCAATAAAACGATAAATCAAACGTTCATGAATTTTAGGGTTTTCAGAATAATCAGAAAGCAGTGATCCACAAGCAAACCCTGCCCACATAAATCGTTCAATATTCAATAACGCACCTAACCCCAACATAAGAGCTACTCCCAAAGACATTCGAATCATCCAATGATGTACATGATTGTATAAATCAAATTCCTTTACTTTATCTATAAAGCAAATGCTAGTAAATTTATCTTTGTGTTTCATATAAAAAATACTACCACATATAACAAATCCAACAATTGTTAATAAAGTACGCTGATATAATGAATAGCCATATACAGGATTACCTGAAAGATATATATATGCAAAACTAAATAAACCACCATTTCCCATTTCTGGTTTATCACAAGTCATATATAAAATTCCAAAAAAAGATATAAAGTGTATAAAAATACCAATTATTGGGTGAACTTTAGCTGCAATTACCGGGGAAAATAATAGTAATAAAAAGGTAAATGCTAAATTAAATAACGAATCTTTTATACAATATCCAAAATCCACAAATCGAACCCCTAATAAAATACAAAACAAAGCAACTGCCATTGGACTATTTTCGTTCCCAAATAAATTTGATAACGTTGATATAAAGAAAATTGCAAATGCCACAATCAGTACAGATCGCAAAAACATTCCTATTTTTAATTTAAATTTTTCCTTTCTATCTGTACTTTTCCTCAACATCCCTTTTGTTACCTGAGGATCCCATTGAAGAATATCATAAAATTTCATCTACATCTCTCCTTTTGAATTAAACTGTTCGTGAATATGCTGATTAGCTATAGAAATCAAATTAAATAAATCCTCAAAATTTTCTCCCATGTAACGATATAAATCATAGAATGACTGTAACATAATTTCATAATCTCGTTTTAAAATCATTTCCCCTTTTTCTGTTATAAAAAGATCATAACTTCGTTCGTCCATTTGATTTTTTTTCTTTTCAATGCATGACTTTTCATATAATCCTTTTAAACACCGACTAACTGCTTCTTTTTTCATTCCACTTTTTTCACTTAAAAACAAAGGTGTACATTCTTCTTTTTGCAAATATATCCATGCTAATACTTCTCTTTCACTTGATGTTAGAAACTGCTTTTGTTTTTGTACTAGCATTATTCTTGAAAACTGATGTAATTCTTGATGAAATGCAAGCATTTTTAACCAATCTATTTTATCCATAACCCCTCCTATAGTTAACATTGTTAATTATATGTAGAAATAACTGAATGTCAATACTTAAATTTAAGAAATATTGTTTTTTATGATAACTAATAGTTATCATTTTAATAACTTTTATATATTTTATTTATTTTTAATTTCAGTGTATCCTTAACCAAGGATAAAGGAGAATTAGAAATGAAAAAAGAAAAAAATGCCACAATATTATGGCAACTATTTAAATCTATGTTTGTATTAAGTTCATGTACATTTGGAGGAGGTTTTGTAATTGTTTCATTGATGAAGAAAAAATTTGTTGATGAACTTCAATGGTTAGAAGAACATGAGATGTTAGACATTACAGCAATCACACAGTCTTCCCCTGGTCCACTTCCTGTCAATGCATCAGTAATTATTGGATATCGCATAGCAGGAATTTTAGGATCTTTCATTGCTGTCATAGGAACAATTTTACCACCAATGATTATTATTTCACTAATTAGTCTATGTTATGAACAATTTAGAACAAATGAATATATTGCTATTATGCTTGAAGTAACTAGAGCAGGAGTAGCTGCTGTTATTGTTGATGTAACACTAAATTTAGCAACTAATGTTTTAAAATTAAATAACACCTTTTATACGTTATTAATGATCTTATGTTTTATTGCTGTTGTATTATGTAAAGTCAGTGCTATGTTAATTATTATAGTATGCTTATTCATAGGAATTGCAATTGAAACTATATCTTGTTTAAAGGAGCGTGCTTAATATGATTTGGACTTTATTTTTATCATTTATTCAAGTAGGATTGTTTAGTGTTGGTGGAGGATATGCAGCAATTCCATTAATTCAAGATCAAATTGTAAATATTCATAGACTTATGACAATCGAACAATTTAGTGATTTAATCACAATTGCTGAAATGACACCAGGTCCTATTTCTATTAATTCATCTACCTTTGTTGGAATGCAACTTAGTGGAATTCCTGGTGTAGTGTTATGTACGATAGGATGCATTATTCCTTCCTTTATCATATGTCTGACATTGGCTCATATTTATTATAAATACCGTGATTTTCGTGCAATTCAAACTGTATTATCTGCAATGCGTCCTGCTGTTGTATCACTCATTGGTTCTGCTGGTATTTCCATACTATTGATTGCAATATTTAAGAACGGAAATATCGCAATATCCAATATTAGATATATAGAATGTATAATTTTCATAGTTGCACTATTTTTACTACGAAAATATAAAACAAATCCCATTTTAATTATATTAGGAAGTG
Source organism: Longicatena sp. (assembly GCA_029258245.1). Lineage (GTDB taxonomy): Bacteria > Bacillota_I > Bacilli_A > Erysipelotrichales > Erysipelotrichaceae > Longicatena_A. Next base: position 4,700 of record JARHZK010000192.1, read on the forward strand.
GAGTAATAGGAACATTCTTATATTTATTGATTTAATAAATAAAATAAATGTTTCATCGATTTCGTAAAATATTTATTTTTATGATAAATAAGACGAATAGTACGTTGAAATTTCATTTCTTTAAAAGGAAGTATTTTTAATACTCCTTTTTTTATTTCTTCCTCTACTGCCATTTTAGATAAAGATGCAATTCCGTTCGTATAAATAAGTCCTTGTTTGATAGCTTCAATACTACTACAGCTATAATTCATCTTTAACCGTATATTTTTTTCTTTTAAGAAAAGTTCTAATTGATTACGATCACTACTTCCTTGTTCTCTTGTAAGAAACGGATAGTCTTCTAAATCTGAAAATGTAATTTCTTTTTTATCCAATAATGGATGAGATGTATTTACTACCAAAACTAGTTCATCTTCTTCAATACTTTTTTCAATTAAATTCTTATTTTCTACATGCCCTTCTACAATTCCCAAATCTAATTGGAAGTTATCTACTTTTTCTTCAATATCACTTGTGTTACTAATAATTACTTCATACTCAATGTTTTGTATTTCTTCTTCTAATTTTTTTATATACTGTGGAATAAAATATGTTCCAATACTAACCGAAGCTCCTATACGAATATGGTTCTTCTTTCCTTTTGCACGTATTTCTTGTTCCATTTCTTCATTTAAATCTAATAAATTTTGTGCATATGTTAATAGCAATTTTCCTTCTGCTGTAAGATAAAGACGATGATTTAGTCTTTCAAATACCTTCACTTGATAATATTTTTCTAGATCTGATATTGCTTTTGAAACTGCAGGTTGAGATATATTTAAAGTTTCTGCTGCTGCATGTGTTGTTTTTTTTTGACAAACTGTCACAAATATTTCTAAATGATGTAATGTCATAGATCCTCCTATTATATACAATATAAATAATCATATATTGAAAATAACTAGAATACAAGCTCTGTTTATTCTCTTATTCCATAATCAATATTTTAAATAATTATATACCGCTTTATTCAAATAAGTCATAGCTAAAATTTTCAAAAATTCCCATTCTAATATAGAAAAAAACAAACTCTTACAATTGATAAGAGTTTGTTTTTACAAAATTCATAAAATGGTTTTATCCGTTATGAATTCCTATTTTATTTCTTTTCTTTTTCTTAATACAAGTACTGCAGCAACAATACCCGCTCCAATTACTACACCCCATAATACCACTGTATTATTGGCTACACCAGTATTTACATTTTCATGTTTTTCGGATTGAATTTGTTTTGCTGGTTCTAATGGTGTTGGTTTAATAACTGGTTTTTCCACAGATGTAGACGGTTGTAATGGTAATGCTGGCTCAACCATATGAATATCACCTGCGTCTGGTAATTGTGAATTCTTATCAAATCCTGCTACATGTCCTAATTTTGCATAATCTGCTTTAAATTCATCAAATTCTTTAATGCTATTACTTCTTGTATTCCATGATTTTGATGCTAAAGCACGCATTTCATTCGCAATATCATCTGTTACTACATCTTCTCCAACCAAATTTGGACGGTCACACCAAATTGCAAGTGATGCACCTTTGATTAATTCATTTGTATCATCTAGCGTATTTGCTTGGAAATTACCTGGTGTCCATTCATTATAGATTTTCTTATCTGCATTTAAATTGTCAAAAGAATGTTGTTCTCTTCCATCATTTGGTTTATCTGGACGTAATACATAGTAAAAGAATGTACAGTTTACATTATATAAAGAATCATGTCCATGTTTTACAAATTCATCTAAGTTAGCAATACTTGGATTCCACGGCATTTGAGACCAAAAGTCAATTCCAATATATTTATGCATTTCAATTTTTTGTGGATTATAATTACTTCCATAATAAATTCCATCATTCCAAATTCTTGGCTTAAATCCTTTACTATGCACATGTTCTGCTAATTCATTAATATAATTGGCAACTGTATCTTTCCAAGAATAACCTTCTCCAAAAGTTTTTACTGCATAATCATCTAATACACTTTTATATTCTGTTGTAAAAGGTGCACGGTCAAATTCCATGTATTCGTCTCCACCAATATGGAAATCTGCACATCCTTCAAACAATTCCATATATTCATCATATAAACTATAAATATAGTCCATTGCTTTTTGATTTGTAATGTCTAATCCTCTTTGATAATGTTCACCTTTATTATTAATTTGTCCATATTCTGGATGTACTTTTAAGATTTGATCCACGTGTCCTGGACTATCAAATGAAGGGATAATTTTTACACCATATTTATTTGCTTCTGCAATAATTTCACGAACTTCAGCTTTTGTTAAATATTGATCAGAAACAATTAATGGATCTGTTTCACATTCAATTCTAAAGCCAAGATTTTCTGAGAAATGCATTTGTAACGCATTCATTTTGAAATAAGACATTTCTCTAATTTGGCGAATAAACCAATCTTTTGAGAAATATTTTCTACCGCAATCAACATGAATTCTTCTCTCTGCAACATTTGGATAGTCTTCAATCGTTCCATAAACTAATCCATCATTTACAATTACAAGTTGTTCAATTGTACGTAATGCATATAATACAGCTGTTTCAGATGCTCCTACAACACGTACTCCTTGATCATTAATTTCAATTTTATATGCTTGATCACTATTAGATTCAGAAGTAATAGGATTCTTTCTATCGATCGTAATTAAAATATCATCGTTAGTAACTGCATTTTCTTTTCTATAAACCATTGGTAAAGCTTTGCCTTGTAATAAATTCTTTTCCATAATTTCTGCATTTACTAATTTTACTACTTCAGCAAGTCTTTTGTTTTGTAAATTATCTTCATTCGCAACAATTGCAAATGTTTTATTTTGATCTAATTTCCAAATCTTTCCTGATTCATCTGCTTCATACTTTTGTAAAATTGGAACTGTAAGAGACGCTAATTGCTCATTACTTAATGATTTCCCATTTGATTTTGCTTGTACTTCATCTGTTAATAAAACTGGAGTCAAGCATAACATTGTACATAATACAACTTTCGTAAATTTGGATACTTTAAATTTCATACATTTCCTCCTTATCCATTTTTTACCTTTCATGAAAATAAATGATCATCCCTCCTATAACTGGCATGAAAACCAGGATTTTATTATATACGAAATACCATAATTTCACAATATTTTCCAAAAAATAAATCAAGTAAGACACACTACTCTACATCACGTTGAACATACGTCAGTTCAAATCTATATTAAATATGCTTTAACTGATATTGCTCGAATAGCAGTACTCGGCTTCTTTTCTTTAAAATAATATTGAAAATAACTACTTGTAAGAATGTTTTTACCTCTACCTTCCTTCTAACGATGGACACCCTTTGATTTGGATAATGGTTGGTAGTTGCTATGTAAGTCCCACAGTGAATTTCCATCACCTAGACACACGCTATGTTTGGAATACTTAAAAAAACTGTTTTTATCCTTAAAGACAAAAACAGTTTTACATCTAATTAATGAGAATTTATTGAATCCATAAATTCTTTTTTCACTTTTTCTAATTTTTCTGGTTGTGTCATTAAGTCACATGCTAAATAGCTTATTGCTTTACTTGCATTTATCAATCCTTGTTTTCCACTATCAGAAACAGTTGCATTTGCCATTTCTTTCGAATGTCCTGCAACATGACTATCCGCAATTTTAATTCCACCTTGAATTGTTGGACATTTATAACTTACACTCCCTACATCCGTTGATCCATTTCCTTCTTCGTCTATCAACTTTATATCTTCTAATCCTAGATATTCATACTTTTCTTTTAACATATCTGCTAAAGTATAATTTACTAATGTATCTTCATAAGGACACTCATAAATACTTGTTTTAAATGTTGTTCCTGTAGCTAAGCATACCCCTTCTGCACATTTCTTAGCCATTTCTGTTACTTCTAAAGCATATTTCATTGTAGGAGCTCGAAAATAATATTCCATACTCGCATATGCTGGTATTACATTTGCTGCTGCACCACCATCACTTATAATTCCATGAATAAATGTTTTAGGCTCCACGAATTGGCGCAATAGATTAATTTGCATATATGTCATAACAGCAGCATCAAGAGCACTCTTTCCTTCTTGCGGACTACAACCATGTGCATTTTTTCCATAAAATTCAAATTTTACCGGATTTAATGCACTTGATTTTCCTCCTAATCCATTTCTAGTTCCTGGATGAACCATCAATGCTACATCCACATTATCAAATAATCCTGCTTCTACCATTTTCACTTTCCCACCAAAATTTTCTTCACCGGGTGTTCCCATGATTTTAATACATCCACCAATTTCATCAATAATTGATTTTAAAGCTACACCAGCAGCAATTCCAATTCCTGCAATCAAATTATGTCCACAACCATGCCCAACTTCTGGTAATGCATCATATTCACACATAAATGCAATTGTAGGACCAGGTTTTGTAGCTTGATATTCTGCTACAAAATCCGTTGGACAGGCGAGTGACTCTTTCGTATCGAACCCTACTTTTTGTAAATAATCAACTAATGTTTTTTGTGTTTTAAATTCTTGAAATCCAATTTCTGGACAATCATATAGTTTTTTTACAATATCCATATACTCATTTATATGGCTCATAATAGAACTATCCATTTTTTCATATAAAGTATTCATTATAATTTTCCTCCCTATTTGCAAAAGAAGCATAAAACTTCTTTAATTTCAATTACTCTTCATCTTCACTATCCGGTTTTACTTCAAATGGTAATAATTTTTTAGCGTCACTTGACCACTTTGATAAATTTCCATTTTCTTTAGAATTCTTAATAACTTTATCCACGACTTCTTTTAATGAATTTGAACTATCGTCTTTTACCATAATTGTGCATACTTGCGCATATTTATTATTTGGATCTAAATTAAAATTATTTTTTGGTAATAACTTAATATTATTATATACCTTTTCCATTGCTTTCGCTTGTGTTGAGGAACATACAAATGCATCAATTCCACCAACCGATAACTCAGCAGCACAGGCATTTGTTTCTCCTAATGAAACGATATTTTTTTTATCAGTTAAATGTGTTGCCATCTCATATTGAATAGATCCTGCTTGTGCTGCAATTTTTAAATTTGCCTTTTTAACATCTTCTAATGTTTTAAATTTAGATGCCATATCTTTTCTTACAATTAATCCTTGCCAACCCTCATCTTCATCTGAATTTTGTGAGTAACTCTCTGAGAATTTTACACTTTTCTCTCTTTCTTCAGTCCATGCAAATCCTGCAATTCCAAGATCTGCAATACCAGCTTGAACATTTGTAATTACAGTGTTAAAATCTGATGTTTCAAGTTTCATTTCAACACCAATTTCTTTTGCAATTTCTTTTGCAAGCTCAATATCCGAACCTACAACTTCTTGTTTTCCATCTTTATCTACATAAAATTCATTGGGTGCATAATCAGGTGATGTTCCAACTACAATATATCCTTTATCTTTAATTTTTGCTAATATATCTTTTTCCTCTGTTTTTCCTCCACATCCTGCTAAACCTAATACCATCATTGCAGCTAATCCTACTTTCATATATTTTCTCATGTCGTTTTCCTCCTTTTATCCTATTTATTCATACATGACTTGATTTAAAAATTCTTGTGTTCGCGTATGTTTTGGATGATTAAACACTTCATTTGGAGTACCTTCTTCTAAAACAATTCCTTCATCAATAAACATTACACGTGTAGCAATTTCTTTCGCAAACCCCATTTCGTGCGTAACAATGACAATTGTCATTCCGCTTTCTGCTAAGTCTTTAATAACCATTAAAACTTCTTTTACCATTTCTGGATCCAAAGCTGATGTTGGCTCATCAAACAACATCACATCTGGTTGCATTGCTAGTGCTCTTGCAATCGCAACACGCTGCTTTTGCCCACCAGATAATGTACTTGGATACACATTTTTCTTTTGAGCTAAACCAACTTTTTTCAATAACTCCATTGCATCAGCTTCTGCATCTGCTTTACAAATACCTTTAATATTTATTGGTGCCAAAGTAACATTTTCTAAAACTGTCATATTTGGAAATAAATTAAAATGTTGAAATACCATTCCAATATGTTGTCTTATTTTATTAATATCAAAACGTTTATCTTCCTTTGTCGTTAAATTTTGTCCTTTAAAAATCACTTCTCCTGATGTAGGATCTTCTAGCAAATTTAAACATCTTAAGAAAGTTGACTTTCCAGATCCTGATGGACCAATAACTGCTACAACTTCACCTTTTTTTATTTCTGTGGTAATTCCTTTTAAAACTTCTAAATTCCCAAAATTTTTACGTAAATTATTAGTTTTTAACATCTTTGTTCATTCTCCTTTCAAAATAACCTAAAACTGTAGTTAACATTGTTGTTAACACAAAATAGAAAAATGCAATTACGATTAATGGTTCAAATGTTCTATATGTTAATGATTTAACAATCGTTTGTGTATAAGTTAAATCAAACACTCCAAAATATGAAATAATTGATGATTCCTTGATCATTGTTATATATTCATTTCCTAAAGCAGGTAAAATAGTTTTAATTGCTTGTGGCAAAATAACTAACTTCATCGCTTGTTTTGATGTTAATCCTAATGAACGAGCTGCTTCATTTTGTCCTTTATCTACAGAATTTAATCCTGATCTAAAAATTTCACAAACATAAGCCCCAGAGTTAATTGCCAATGCAAGAATACATGCAATAATTTTTGCATCAATACCGAATAAATTTGGAATATGAATTCCAATTTCAGGTAACCCATATCGAATTAACATTAATTGAATTAAGATAGGTGTTCCCCGAATCACTTGCACATAGATTTTGGCAATCGTGTTTAATACTTTAAACCTAGAACGTCTTAAAAGCGTTGTCAAAAATCCAATCAAACTTCCTAACAATACCGTTACTAAGGATAGTGCAAGTGTTAATAATGCCCCTTTAAAAAATAAATCCATATACGGTAACATACTACTCATATCAATATTTATCCCTGTAGTTAATATATTCATTCTCTTCTCCTCCTAAATAAAAAAACTCCTGGCAAATTGCCAGGAGACGAATCATACGCGTTACCACTCCAGTTGATAATAGTTGACCTATTACCCTCTCTCGCTATTAAGGCTAGCTAACCAAATACTCTACTATAAGTTCAAGTATCTCCCTCCTAAGTGCGCTTCATTATTTCGCAATGTACTGACTTTCACCAACTTCAGCTCGCTTTGACTTGTTCCATAACTACTCTCTTATTCATTGAGTTTTCTTATTTATGTTCCTAATTATATATTTATGAAATAAAATGTCAATACTTTTTTCACAATTATTTACAACTTTGTTACATAAATGATAATTGTTTCTCAATGTTTTCTATTTATATTACATTTTTTTCATTATGGTTTATAAAAAAAGCATCTTTTCATAATTTGAAAAGATGCAACTTTTAAACACAACACTTATTTCCGCTGAAATATACTAACATTTCTCATTTTCGTGAGTCCTACTACAATCAATCCCCCAATACCAAAATATAGGAAACTAAAATTATATAGATTTAACATTTCTTTTGGTATTTCTAAGGTTGTTGGTCCAATCATAATTGCATAACATGATCCAATCATCATCCCTAATACAAAATAAATTGTAATACAGCGATATTTCCATAATGCAATTTTAACTAATCGCACAATAAAGACGATTCCTGCAATGACTCCTAATGAAAATAAAATCAATGCCGGTAAGTAAGTAAAATCCAACATTATTACATTTGAAATCGCATTTATAATAGGAATATATAATCCAAATACTAATAATAACGTGGAACCACTAATTCCAGGTAAAATCATAGCAGATATAGCCAACATTGCACATACAAAAATATAGATTCCAGAAAAGATATCCATATTTGCAAGATTCACCATAGATGAATTCATCAATACTTGATTCAACCAAGAAATTCCAACAACAATAAAAATTCCCATTATTCCAGCAAATATGCTACTTTTATTCGTTTTCATAGTTCTTTTTTCTTCTTTTACTACAACTGGAATTGAAAATAAAATAAAACCAAGAAACAATGAACTTACTTGATAGATATATTTATCAAACGCAGATGTTAAGATGGTTACTGCCAATATAAACCCAATCACCCATCCAAATATTAATTTTGATAAAAAAGCAAAAGCATGATATTTTTCCTTCTTATTTCCATAAAAAATCGCATCTAAGGATTGAATAAATTGATCATAAAACCCTAAAATAAATGCAACACTGCCTCCAGAAACACCTGGAACACTATCGGCAAGCGCCATACAAAAACCACGAATAAAATTTATTACCATATAGATTCCTCCACACTACTATTTTTCTTTTAAACCAAGAAGAATTTTTAATAAAACAAAAAAGAAAATAATCGTTGAAACGAAAATTCCAATTTCTATTCCTGACACGTCACTACCCCCTTCTATTTATTTGACTACAAATCCATTTTACAAATTGAATCAAACATAATGATAAAAATGATAGACCATATACAATTCCTATTTCGACTATGCTTAAGGTTTGTACTTTAAACATTGATTCGAACATTGGAATCATCATGATTCCTGTAATTAATATGAATCCAATAATAAAAGATATTAATAAATATATATTATTGAAAAAAGATTTTGTAAAAATTACTGGTTTTATCGATTTACAATTAAATCCATGGAATAATCGAGAAAGACATAATGTTCCAAATGCAAATGTACTCGCCAATACAACATTTTCTTTATATCCAATATGATATGCAATAATTGTTACAATACTTATAATGCTTCCCTCAATTCCTACCCGAAGTAAAAATTCCTTAGATAAAATATTTTCTTTTTTCGAACGTGGTTTTTCCTTCATTACTTGCTTTGTATGTGGCTCTAGACCTAAAGCAATCGCAGGTAAACTATCTGTTAATAAGTTAATAAATAATAAATGTACTGGAGAAAAAGGAAGTGCTAAATTCATAATGGATGCATATAAAACTGTTAAAATTGCTCCAAAATTTCCCGATAATAAAAATAGAATCGCATGTTTTATATTTCTATATACATTTCTTCCATTTTCTACTGCTTTCATGATTGTTGCAAAATTATCATCGGTTAAAATCATAGAGGATGCATCCTTAGCTACTTCTGTTCCAGTAATCCCCATTGCAACTCCAATATCCGCTTGTTTTAATGCGGGAGCATCATTCACTCCATCTCCTGTCATTGCTACAATATTGCCTTTTTCTTGCCAAGCTTTTACAATTCTTATTTTATGCTCTGGAGACACCCTTGCATAAACGGATATATTTTCCACAAAATTAATCAATTCATCATCACTCATCTGATCAATGATACTACCTTCACATGCCTGTTCATCTCTTTGTAAAATACCAATTTTTTTGGCAATCGCCATAGCTGTAATTTTATGATCTCCTGTAATCATAATTGGTTTTATTCCAGCATTTATACAATCTTGAACCGCTTTTTTCGATTCTTCTCTTGGTGGATCCATCATTGCGATTAATCCTAAAAAGATAAAATCTTTTTCATCTTCAAATGAAATACTTTCCTGATTCGAAATTTTCTTATATCCAAAAGCAAGTACACGCAACCCTTGTTCTGCTAAAAGAACATTATTACGTTCAATAGCATCATAATCACTCCTTATCATAGAACAAATCTTTCCATTTTTTTCAATCATCGATGTTTTTTGTAACAATACATCTACCGCTCCCTTAGTAATCATTACCAAATCATCGTGTATTCTATGAACTGTGGACATCATTTTGCGATTACTGTCAAATGGTAATTCCATTTGTCTAGGATACTTCTTACGATACAAATTTGGATCATATCCAAGTTCTTGTGCTATTTTTATAAGTGCTATTTCAGTTGGATCGCCAATTTCTTTTCTATTTACAAAATTTGCATCATTACATAAAATACTATGTATTATAAATTGTTCCTGTATAGGATTCGTTTTTTCAATATCTTTGACATCTACTATACTTTCATCAACATAATAGTATTGTACCTGCATTTGATTTTTCGTTAATGTTCCTGTTTTGTCAGAACATATAATAGATACACTTCCTAATCCTTCTACTGCCTGCAATTTCCTTACAATTGCATTTTCCAATACCATTTTTTGCATTCCAAAAGATAATACAATCGTAACAATAGAGCTTAGTGCTTCAGGAATTGCCGCAACTGCTAAAGCTACTGCAAATAAAAATGCATTCCCTATCGTTTCTCCTCGCCATGTACTAACAATAAAAATAAGCATACAAAATAGTAAAATAAGCATAGATAAACGTTTTCCAAAAGCATCTAAATTTATTTGCAATGGTGTCTTTTTCTCTCCAACATTTTTGATTAAACGAGCGATTTTACCAATTTCTGTCTGCATACCTATGGCAGTCACAAGATAAGTTCCACGTCCATAAGATACATAACTTCCTGAATATACCATATTTCGACGATCTCCTAAAGAGACCTCATTTAAGATCAATTCTTCCGTTTTTTCAACTGCAATACTTTCTCCAGTAAGTGCACTTTCATCAACTGTTAAGCTTTCACATTTGATGATTCGTCCATCACTTGGTACAAAATCTCCAGCTTCTACTACAACGATATCTCCAATCGTTACTTCCTTTGAAGGTATTACCACAACCTCATCATGACGTATCACTTTTGCATTTGGCGTAGCCATCTTTTTTAGGGCATCAATCGATTGTTTTGACTTTAATGTTTGAATGGTTCCAAGGATTGCATTCATCGTTATCACTGTTAAAATTACAATACTGCTCTCAATTTCTTTTAATACGCCAGATACAATTGCTGCAACAATTAAGATTAGTACTAAAAAATCATGAAACTGCTCAAGAAAAATCATCCACACACATTTCGATTTTTCTTCAACTAATGTATTCCATCCATATAATTCTTGATTTCTTTTTATTTGCTCATCTGTCAATAAATCGGTACTTCCATTAATTTCTTTTTGTGCTTCTTTGGGTGACATTTGATAGTATTCTTTCATTGATACCTCCAATATTTATTCCGCATTACTTTTCATCTTTTTTACAATGACTTCATGAACCATATATGAGTCTGCCTTTACGATTTTAATCACAAGATTTTTATATACAAAACTTTCTGATTCTTTTGGTATTTTTCCTAATTGTCCTATAATCCATCCGTTTACTGTACTTGCTTCAATCCAAGAATCTACAGTTAAATTGAAATATTCAAAAAACTCATCAATACATGCAGAGCATAAAACACGGTAATCACCAGACTCTAATTTTGTAAAATTCTCAATAATTTCATCACATTCATCCCAAATTTCACCAACTAATTCTTCTAAAATATCTTCCATTGTAACAATTCCGGATGTTTCTCCATATTCATTTACAACTACTACCATATGATTATGATTTTTTTGCATCGTTGTAAATAAAGTATCTAGATGCATAGATTCTGGAACAAATGCAGTGGAATGAACAAAATCTATGAAGTGAAAATTTGGTAATTTATAATTCAATAAATACTCTCGTGTATGTAAAATACCTATAATTCTATTCATATTAAAATCCACTACCGGAATTCGTGAATACTCTTCTTGCTTAATGATATTCAATATTTCTTCCTGTGTTGCGTTCGATAATATACAAGTTACCGATTTTTTAGGTGTCATAACATCTTTCGCACACATATCATCTAATTTAAATACATTTTTTATATAAGTAATATTATGTTCATCTAGGCTACCTTCATCTCTTCCAGCATCTAACATTAAGACTATATCTTCTTTAGAAACCGACTCAAAATTTTCATTTGGATCAATATGAAACATTCTTAAAACCGCATTTGTCGTAATTGTTAATAAAGAAATAAATGGTTTTAAAATAGTTGCTAAAATAGTAATAAACCCGCATACTTTTTCGGCTAGATCTTCTTTGTATTTCATCGCAATTCTTTTTGGAACAAGTTCTCCAAAAATTAAAGTAAAGAAAGAAAGTATAAAAGTAATCGAAATGACTGATATTGTATTCATAATTTCCATTTGTTCAATTGGAATTTGAAATGTTTCAACAATCATTGAAGACATTTGATCTGCGAAATTTTCCGCTGCAAATGCAGATCCTAAAAAACCAGCTAACGTAATTCCTATTTGAATTGTCGATAAAAATTGCGTTGGACTTTCTAACATCTTCAACATTATTTTCGCTTTTTTATCTCCTTCTTCTGCCCTTGCTTTTACTTTCTTTTCATTAAGTGAAATTACCGCAATTTCAGTTGCTGCAAAAAACGCATTAAATGCAATTAAAATAATTTGTAATAAAATTTGATAAATCAATTTCATCATATATGTGTTATTTAACTCTCCTTATAATTTAATAAATATTTCTTTTCAAAAGAATCCATAATCATTGAAAATTCATTTGCATTGTATGAATCTAAATCATGTAATTTATAACTGTTTTCATCTAAATCCATAATACATCTTGCAATATTTGTACAATGGTTGCATATTCTTTCCATATCTGTTATACAATCTGACCAGATAAATGTTGAATCAATACTACATCTTTTATCTTGTAGTCGTTGTATATGTTGTTTACGCATTTTCTCTTTTATTTTTTTTATAACTTTTTCATATGGTTCTATTTTTTCTGCACAATTTACATCCAGATTTTCAAATGCAGAAAATGTACATTCTAAAATTTCTTTCACTGCATTTGCCATCGTTTCTAATTCTATACAGGCATCTTGTGATATTTTTACATTCTTATCTTTCAATTCTTTTGAAGATTTCATGATACTAATCACATAATCCGAAATACGCTCAAAATCACCAATAACTTTCAATAATAATGCAGATTTTGTACTATCTATTTCACTCATTTTAAAACCACTTACTTTCACTAGATAAGAACCAATATAATCTTCGTAATAATCAATTTTTTTCTCTATTTGTTTGATTTTATCAAATGATTCTTCATCATAGTCCATAAGACAATGAACGCTTGTATCAAACGAATCAATTGATAGTTTTCCCATATCAATAATCAAATCATTACAACGATCAATTGCCAAACTTGGCGTTGATAATAGACGCTCATCTAATTCCTCATTTACTATTTTTTCTTCTGTTTTAGGAACAACAATGTACGCAATTTTTTCTAATACGTTAGATACTGGTAATAACAATAATGTACAAGCAATATTAAATAAAGAATGCACAACTGCAATTCCAGAAATGGTAGCAGAATCATCAAAAATTGATGGTGTAAAAACGATATTAACTATACTAAACACACTGATCCATACAATCGTTCCTACAATATTAAACGATAAATGTACAACCGCTGCTCTCTTTGCATTTTTATTTGTCCCAAAAGAAGATAAAATTGCAGTAATACACGTTCCAATATTTTGTCCCATAATAATTGGTATTGCAGCTCCATAAGACACTGCTCCTGTAATCGCTAATGCTTGAAGGATTCCTACCGATGCTGAACTTGATTGAATAATTGCCGTTAACAAAGCACCCACAAGAACTCCTAATATCGGATTTTTAAACATTAAGAATAAGTTTTGAAATTCTGGTATATCTGCTAGTCCAGATACCGATGTTGTCATCGTATCCATTCCATACATCAAAACAGTAAATCCAAGAAAAATCATTCCAATATCTTTTTTCTTCTCACTTTTACTAAACATAAATAATACAGTTCCAATAAGTGCTAATATCGGTGTAAATGATGTTGGTTTTAATAATTGTACAAACAAATTATCTCCCTGAATTCCACCTAAACTTAAAATCCATGCTGTAATTGTAGTACCAATATTAGCCCCCATAATAACATTGATAGATTGTTTCAAAGTCATCAAACCTGAGTTTACAAATCCAACAACCATTACTGTTGTTGCAGAGGAACTTTGAATAATCGAAGTAACTCCAATCCCTGTTAATAAACCAGTAAATTTATTTGTTGTTAACTTTTCTAATAAGTTTTGAAGTTTTCCCCCAGCACAACGTTCTAAGGAACTGCCCATGATGTTCATTCCAAATAAGAATAAACATAATCCGCCAATTAAAGCTAAAGTATCAAATACTGTCATATGATCTCCTTTTATATTTCTATCTACTATAACGCATTCCTACAATGCTAGTTGCATCATATAATAAATCTAGCAAAGATGCGGTAAAGATTTTTAACTTTAATCCATTTTCATAAAAAAAGAATGAAGTCTTTCTTCATTCTTCAACTCGATATTCCTCATTTCCATTCATACGATATCCAATTCCTAATTCATTCACAATATAAATATTTTCTCCTATTTTTTCTCCAAATTTTTTTCTTATATTTGCCATATTTACTTGTAATTTTTTAATACTACCATTATCCGCATATCCCCATATTTTTTTAATAATCGAATGATATGTCATCACTTTTCCTGAATGTTGTGATAAAAAAGCAACAATATTATATTCATTTTGTGTTAATTTAATTTCATTTTTTTCAATAAAAACTCTTCTTGCATCATAATCAATTACTAAATCACGATACATAAAGCAAGTATTAGGAACCCTTGACATATCACTATTATATCTACTATTACGCAACGAAGAACGTACTCTTGCCAATAATTCTGCAGAACCAAATGGTTTCATAATATAATCATTTGCACCTGCATCTAAAGCATCTACTTTATCACTTTCATCACTACGTGCAGATAATACAATGATTGGAACAAGGGATTCCTCCCTTATTTTTTCAATGACACACATTCCATCTTGATCAGGTAAACCCAAATCTAATAAAATCAAATCGGGATGATACGATGCATATAAAGAGATTGCACTACAATAAGTTGCTGCCTCAATCACTTGATAATTGCTCGATTGTAAAATATTTGAAATTAAATTTCGAATATTTTTTTCATCCTCTACTACTAGTATTTTATATTTATTATTTGTCATTGATCTTCTCCTCCGTTGGTAATGTAAATCGGAATACTGCTCCTTTTGATTTTCGATTATCTGCGCATATAGTTCCTCCATGTGCTTTTATGATAGTAGAACATACAGACATCCCAATTCCCATATTATGCTTTGATGCATCACTTGTAACATCCGGATCATAATAACCAGATGTAAAAATTGTTTTTAATTGATTTTGATGAATTCCACATCCATCATCCTTAATTTCAAAAATCACCTGTTTTTCATCTGAACGAACATTGATTTCAACTTTTGTCATATTTTTTGCATGTTGCATTGCATTATCTAACATATTTAAAATTACTTGTTCAATTAAAATTGGATCCATAGGAATCACAATAATATCATTCGGTAAATTCAAATCAATTTTTTGTTGTGGATACCGTTGTTTAAATTTTATAATAACAGAATCAATCAATTCATCAAGTACAATATCATTTTTAACGATTTTTACCTCACCATTGCTCAATTTAGTAATTGATAATAAGTTTTCCACCATATGTACAAGCCATTCAGATTCTTCCTGTATATCACATAAAAATTTATCTTTTTGTTTTTCACTTAGTGTTTTGTTATTTTCTAACAACATAGATGCAGCACCATAAATCGTTGTTAAAGGCGTTCTTAAATCATGGGAAATTGCTCTTAATAAATTTGCTCGCATTTTTATTTTTTCATTTTCAGCACGCTCAGCTTCATGTCGCTTAATTTCTGTTGTCAAAGTCCCTGTTAATAATGCAATAATCGTTAAAATAATTGCTGAAATAACGTTCATAGGATTATCAAAATCAAACATAAAATAAGGATATGTAAAAGCATAATTGATAAGTAAAACAGATATAAATGCAGATATAATTCCATAAATATATCCATCGGTAATATATGAAATTAAAAAAACCGCAAATACAAACAATGTTGTAATGTGTTCCTCTACTTCAAACACATTTTGAAAAATCACACTAATAATACAAGCTATAATTAAAATAAATACTGTTATAATTAGATTTTTTATCTGTGATTCTAACCGATGCATCCTAAACACCTCTTTTCTCAACTGCATTATATCATAAACTGAGTTAAGACAAAGCAAAGAAATCTTGCAGAAATTCGTACAAAACAACAAAAAATCCACCCAAAATAAATCAATGAGCTATTTTGGGTGGATATCATTTATATTTTTCTTAACTCTTTTTTAATTTCTTTTACCTTCCTTTTTTCTAATTATTATCATGAAAGCTGATGATAATAATATCATAAACCATACTACTGCAGTATTTGTTGCTACTCCTGTATTTGGTGTTTGTGGTTGTTCTACTTTATTAGATGAATTTGGTTTTTCTACTTTTGTTGCTGGTTTTAATTCTGTCATTGGCACTT
>JARHZK010000194.1 GCA_029258245.1 Longicatena sp.
ACATGTTCAAACTGAGTCATATGGATCGTACAGAAGGTGGTGTACCTATTTGTCCAGCAGGACATACGTTTGATTTGGATAAAATAAAGCTTACATATAAAGGTATATATCCGATGACAACATGTTACTGTAGAAACAATCATTGTGATGGATGCCTTCTTAGAAACAAATGTACGAAAGCAAAAGGTGCATTTGCGAATATAAAACAGGACTTTGAATATGTACGCCTACATCGACGAGGAGAGAGCGGAGTCGCAGTAGAATTAAACTTGGTATGTATTGGATATAACCTAAGAAAGTATCATAATCGAAAAGTTGCAACAAAAATGAATTCGTTTTCCACAGTAAAAATTAAAATAGCTAAACCAAACCATAAAAAATGAATAAAAATAATAACTTTTTAAGAAAGTTGTTTTTAGAATACCTTAAAATAAGCTATTTTGAAACAAAAAACAAAAAAAAGACTGCGATTTTCAGAGAATAATTAAATTCTCTTACTTGTCACAGTGCTTTTTTAGTATGTTAATTATGTAATTAGATAAGTGTTTTTCAATATAAAAATGAATTAAGTTCATTTTAAAATTTAGTTATAAGGTGTATAAGATTATTTTCGTAGTGTTAAATTACATTTTGCATCTAAAAGTTGTTTTAAAGTAGAAAGTACTGTTTCATAATCAGGTCGATTTTGTAACACATGGTAAGCTTGGAAAAATGTTTTTTCATAATTGCTCCAACTTTCTGTTGTATAATTTTCGATAATTAAAGAACTACTTTCTTGTAGAATTTCTTTTATTTTTTGTAAATTTATAAAATAGTTATGTTCTTTTTCAATTTCATTTAATAAATCTTTTAATAACCATTTTTCATTGTGTTCTGTACGCATGGCTTTACGTGGCATCGAAATACCTATTTTTTTAAATTTGTCATTTAAAAGAGCGATTTCTTCATCACTTATATTATCTAAGAACATAAGATCAATTGTACAATGTTCCTTTGTGGATTGAGTTGCGTGGTGAGAATTTTCTAATAAATCTTTGATCGAGCAATTTAAATCATTATCATATAAAAATTGATAAGGAATTTGTGTAGTATCTAATACTTCTTTTAATTTTTCTTGCTTTTCTTGATGGTCTCCTAAATATATTAAAATTTTTTTCATATATGAAATATCCTTTCTTTCATCATTTAATATTATTACTATTTTAGTATGACAGAAAAATAATTATTTTCAATGTAAATGCAATAATCTATATTTTATTTTTTTATATTATGATATTATTAGTAGGAAATGAGGTGCGTTTTATATGAAAAAAATTATTTTAAATATTATACTTGTTGTGTCTATCTGTATATTTTTATTTTCAGGATTTCATTTAATAAAAATATATTATAGTGAACATAAGCAAAGTGAAGAAAAGCAACATTTTCAGCAAATAAGTAAGCGACCAGAAAATATAAATGATGAATTTAAAATTGACTGGGATGCTTTAAAAAATGTTAATAAAGATATTATTGCTTGGATTAGTGTTCCAGGAACAACTATTGATTATCCAATTGTTCAAGGAACAGATAATCAGTATTATTTAACTCATAGTGCGCAAAAAAACGAATATGTGGGTGGAGCTGTTTTTATGGATTATCAAATGAATTCAAATTTTGAATTTTTAAATACTATAATATATGGTCATAGTATTACAAATGGAGAAATGTTTACAGATATTGAAAAGTTCACAAATAAAGAATTTTATGAAAATCATCCATATTTATATATTTATACACCTAAAAAAAATTATCGATGTGAGATATTTAGTATGTATTCTACAAAGGATTCATCAAAAACATATGATTTAAATTATCCAAATGAAGAAAGTTGGAAAGAATATTTAGATTATGTTAAAGAAAAGGCAGAGTTTAATAGAAATACAGAATTAAGTGTAGATGACCATATTGTTACTTTATCAACTTGTAATTTGAATTATGGCATACATTCTGATGTTCGTTATGTACTACATGCTAAATTAGTTGAATGGAAGAATTATTAATCGAGCCTAAAACTAATGAACAAAATATAGTTATTTTATAAGAGGAATTTTTCCTTCTTTCAGACCGTTGACAAAGTCACTCATTAAGCAGATTTTGTCATTCGGTCTTTTTTAATTCCATTTCTATATAAAAAACGATGATTTCAAGGTATTTTAAACTTAAAATAACCTGTAATTTAGTAGCTTTCCACCACTTTTTCTAAATTGATTTTACTTGTTTTCAAAATAAGATACTTTTTCAACATGCTGTAAAAAGGATTTTTTTCTTCTTTTTTTATTTGATAGATTGAACAAATTTTATGATTTTTATGCATACACTATTGACAGGTGATGGCATGTTTTCAAAAAAATGTAGATTGTTGACGATTGAAATTATAATATTAATTCTAATTGGCATAATAATGGTAGGCAGTAGTTCGTGTGTATGGGCAGAAGAAAAATTTCATAATAGTAATTATTTTATGATTAGGCAGATAATATTTGCTTGTATAGGGTTTATGGTAATGTATTGTACAAGCCGTATTTCGTTGTATAAAATTCGTCCATATGCGAAGATAATTTTTATCATTTGTACAATTTCGTTAATTGTAGTATTGATTCCTGGTATTGGAGTACTAAGAAATGGAAGTAGAAGTTGGTTTGGAATAGGTTCGTTTTTGATTCAGCCATCTGAATTTTTTAAAATTGCAATTATTATATATATATCAGATTATTTGGCAAAAAAATATCGAATTAGAAATTTTAAAAAAGATTTATTATTTCCAGCTTTTTTAGTATTATTGGGTTTTGGATTAATTTTATTACAGCCAGATTTTGGTAGTGGAATGGTTATGGTATGTTCTATTATAGTCATTGTTTTAGCAGCTGATGCACCGATAAAATATTTTGTTAGAATAGGAATATTAGGGGTCGTAGGATTGACTATTTTAATTGTAAGTGCTCCGTATCGATTGGCGCGTATTATATCATTTTTAGATCCATGGAAAGATCCATTAGGGGCAGGGTTTCAAATTATACAGTCTTTATTTGCGATTGCTCCTGGTGGAATTTTAGGAGTTGGATTTAATAATAGTATGCAAAAACATTTTTATTTACCAGAACCACAAACAGATTTTATTTTTGCAATATTTGCAGAAGAATTTGGGTTTATAGGATGTGCTCTGTTGATACTGCTGTTTCTTAGCGTTATTTATCAAGGTGTAAAAATAGCAAAAAACTGTATGGATTCTTATTTATGTTATTGTACAATTGGCTTAATTTCTTTATTTGCAATACAAGTAATGATTAATCTTGGAGTGGTTGTTGGTTTATTTCCAGTAACAGGTATAACTCTACATACGTGATACAAAAAAAGACCTATTGAAATAAAACGAGCGAAAACATCAAAAAAACACGATAGAAAGGGCGTTTTATGAAACTTCACAAAATAGGTAGTATTATGAAAGAACCATCTAGATCTACAGAAAAATTGGCATATAATTTAAAGAAAAAATCATCTGTATTAATTCCTGACGGTTTAGATGGATGGAATGCGTTATGTTTTGCATTTAAAGGTCATTATGTTACTCTTTATAAACCTATATCCATTTTTATTAATGGTGGAAATATAAATTTAGAGAACATAGATTATAAAATATATGGTTTAAAGCAAAGAATTAAAGCATATGATTTATATAAAAATATGAAATATAAAATACAAAATTTTTATGAATGTGATAACTTTAATAAATATAATTTAGTGTATGTAAATAGAAGTTTAAATCGTGAATGCAATTCACATATTAAAATGGAGGATAAAATTAACACATTAAAATCTGCAGCAGATGATAATGGAGAAATATATTTAGTATATTTGTTAGCTGATGATGAGAATGATTATATTACATATCCGCCTAATCAATACCCTAGATTAGGTGAAATTCCATCATATTTTAATGAAGAAAATTGGAAATTTATTTTTATTAGAGAGAATTATAAAGCAAAATCAGAAAAAGGACATTTTGGCAATTCAAAAGTACATTATCATAAAATAGGATTTGTCCATGCTAAAAAAGTATCTAAAAAGACTATAGATAGTTTAGATAATCATAAATTTAGATATTATATAAAGATACATAATGAAATTATTTAAATAGAAGTAATTGGGAGGAGTA
>JARHZK010000246.1 GCA_029258245.1 Longicatena sp.
TGTGTTTACATTACATTCAAATATCATGTTCTTCTCCTTAATTACCATGATATTTTAACTTATATTTTGTACATTTTTAAATGATCATTTTTGTACATATTTATGTTAGCAAATATAATCAGAGCTATTTTTAACTGTTACAGCCCCTAAAAATAAATATAGGAATTACATATAAGAGATAAATGAACCATATGTATCCATTTATAGCTAACATAACCTTTCATAAATACTGGCACATAACAGTGCCTTCGTTTTACCATCTTGAAGTATTTCATCATTTTTCCTTTCTCCAATCTATATCCACAGTCTATTTCACCTGTAATTTTTACAACAAAAAAAAGAACCGATCATATCAGTTCTTCAAAAAAACAATTTATTATTTATAAAAATCTACACTAAAGACATCATTTCCACATTCATCTTCGAAATTTAAAATACTATATCCACTCCATTTTTCAAAATCAGCCCATGGACTACCCTCAGTATTCCACTCTTTTCTAGCCCATGCATCTGCTTCTTCCATAGTCATAAATGTCATTCCACTATTGCCAATTTCAACTCCCGCTGGAACTACTCCAACACGACATGTATTAGGCTTTTCTTGTGGCTTAGATGGTGCTGGTTTGTTATTGGAACTTGCTGGTGCAGATGGTTTACTTGGTTCTTGATAACTGTTTTGTCCTGCATTCGTATTTTGTGATACTTGCTGGTTGCTTGGCTCACTTACTTCTGAGCTTTCCTGTTTTGGTGTTTCTTTTTTCTTTTCTACAATGACTTTAAATGTAGTTTCTGATTTATTTTTATTTTTGTCATAGGCGATGACTTTAACTTCATATGTTCCTGCTTTATCTAAATCAAGTTTTCCGTTATCAATCATATATCCGTTTTCTTTGATTTCCTTATCACTGTATTTCAACTCTCCATCTACTGGATCTGATACCTTTTTAATGTTTTTCTTAATATCTAACTTATCTCCTACTTGAATTTTAATTTCTTTTTTATTCAATTCAATAATAGGTTTTTTTGTATCTTTTATTGCTATTTTAATTTCTTTAGTTGTTTCTATCTTACCATCTGTAAAAGTTACTTTGATTAGTTGTTCGCCTACTTTATTTTTATCAAAATCTTCTACTTTTTTTACTTTTATTTTTTCATCTGATTTTTTTACATCAAATAATTTATCCTTGTTTAATTCTTCACCATATTCAGCATTTACTGTTTTAGGTGTTTCTACTTTTAATTCCTTTGAACCACATGCAGTAAGCATTACTGTTACCATTACTAAAGTTAATAATTTTTTCATAAATAAAAACTCCTTCATACAATACTAATTAGAATTATTACCACTATACTAAATTCCCTTCGGTTGGTAATGAAGGGGGTTCTTAGGGGGAAACATAGTCAGTTCCCCGAGCAAAAAAAACGCTAGAATTCCCCTTCATAAATTCTATTTTACAACAAATGTATGATTTTAAAAATTATACATTTATCTTTCTTTTTCACGTTGTCGTTTTTTTGCCCAAATTTCTAATAATTTCATAATAGTATCTCTTTTTTTCAATGGAGTAAAATCAGATGGAAAATATTTATCGATTTCGTTATTTTTAAATGTAATCTTTTGTACTTGATTCGGTTTATCAGTAGACAGCATTTCTTCCATAGCATCATATGTTAATTGATTATTTTGACTTAGTCTCTTTAGTTGTTGTGCTTGAGACAAACTGGGTGTAGCTAATATATCATTCATTACATTTAAAAGTTCTTGTTGTTCTTCTTCTTTAAGAAAAGAAATCTCATAAGCTGGATTCAAGGCCATCGTTAATCCTGTATCATTCGTTTGATCTACCATATCCCTTATCGGTTTAATTAAATAAGTTAAACGAATATACCTTTGTATTTGTCTTTCACTATCATCGCTTTGTTGTGCTAATTCTTTGATACTTGTTAACTTCTCGCCAAGTTGGCGAGAAGTAGACTTTCCTTGATGTTTCATTGCCTCTAACTTCATTTTATAAGCAAAGCCTCTTTCACTTGGCAATATATGTTCTCTTTGTATATTACTATCAACCATGAAAATTATTGCTTGATCATCATCAAAATCTCTTACAATACAATCAATTTCATTTATACCGTTTACTTCACTAGCATATTTCCTTCTATGCCCAGCTATCATTTCATATCCGCCATTCTTATCAGGTCTAACTAATACTGGACTTAAAACTCCATTATCTTTAACACTATCAATTAGTTTTTGCATATCATCATCCATTCTTACATGAAATGGATGATTTTTAAAATCATGAATTTCTTTTACATTAATTTTTGTTATCTTTTCTGCTTTGTTATAATCTCTTTCTTCTTGAGTTGAAAATAATGTATCTTCAAACTTTGGTAATCCTAAATCAATTCTTCCCATATTTACCTCCAAGACTATCTAATATACGATTCTTTCTTCTTAGTCTGCTGTTTTTCTGTATTTAAAATTTCCTTTGTTAATTGATTATATGCTTCTGCTACTTTACTTTCTTTTGCATATGTATAAACACTTTTACCAATCACACATGCTTCACTTGCTTTCACAGCTGATGGAATAATATTTTTAAAAACTCTAATATGTGGTTCAAAATTTTTTCTTATCTGTTCAACTGTACTTCTAGCAATATTTGTCTGCATATTAGCTAGTGTAATAGCAATACCTGCAATTTTCAAATCTGGGTTAATCTTTGTTTGCACTTTTGACACTGTTTGTAAAAACATCGTCATTCCTTTCGCTGGTAAATATTGTGCTTGAACTGGTATTAACACTTTGTTTGCTGTTGCCAACGCATTAATAGTTATCAATCCTAAAGATGGAGGACAATCAATTAATATGTAATCATAGTTTGACTTAATAGGTTTTAAACTAGTATCTAATATAGTTTCTCTTCCTATCTCATTTACAACTTTCATTTCAAAATTAGAAAGTACAATATTACTTGGTATTAAGTCAACACCTTCAGTATGACTTTTAATCAATTTTGAATAATCAAATTTTTCACCTTTGATAACAGAATCTACTAAATCTGATATTGTATTTTCTAATAATTCAGTATTATTCCATCCCAATGATGTTGTTAGATCTCCTTGTGGATCAAAATCTATAAGTAAAACTTTTTTTCCTTCTTTTGCTAAACCAAATCCAATATTAGCTGTAGTTGTAGTTTTTCCTACACCGCCTTTTTGATTAGCTATTGCTATTATTTGCCCCATTTTCTTGTATCCTCTCTTTACTAAATAAAAAAGTGAAATGTATTAGAACATTTCACTCAAAAAATATGTATATAATATATATGAATTTCATTACTACTTTTAGATAATTAAATATACTTCGACATTTACATTTTCTTCTAAACTAC
>JARHZK010000018.1 GCA_029258245.1 Longicatena sp.
ATTGTGCAATATCATAGGAACTTGTTGGTAAGAATTCATGTAGAGGTGGATCTAAGTAACGAATCGTTACTGGTAATCCAAGCATTGCTTCATAAATTCCTTCAAAGTCACTTCGTTGCATTGGTAATAATTTGGCAAGTGCTTTTCTTCGTTGTCCTTCAGTTTTCGAAACAATCATTTCACGTACTGCTTTAATACGGTCTCCTTCAAAGAACATATGTTCGGTACGTACAAGTCCAATACCTTCTGCACCGAATTTAACAGCTTGAGCCGCATCTCTTGGAGTATCTGCATTGGTACGAACTTTTAAAGTACGTCTTTCATCTGCCCATTTCATAAATGTTTCAAAATCCCCTGAAATTTCAGCAGGTACAGTTTTAATTTCTTCACCATAAATATTTCCTGTTGAACCATCAAGTGAAATGTAATCACCTTCGTTATATCGTACACCTTTTACCACAAAATATTTTTCATCTTCATTAATTTTAATTTCTCCACAACCAGATACACAGCAAGTTCCCATACCTCTTGCAACTACTGCAGCATGTGATGTCATACCACCACGAACTGTTAAAATACCTTCAGATACATGCATACCTTCAATATCTTCTGGAGAAGTTTCTAGACGAACTAAAACAACTTTATTTCCATGTGATGCTTGTTCAATTGCTTCTTCCGCAGAGAATACCACATGTCCACAAGCTGCACCTGGTGATGCAGGTAATGCACTTGCGATTGGTTTTGCATTTTTCAATGCTTCTGCATCAAATTGAGGATGTAATAAAGCATCTAATTGTTTTGGTTCTACCATCATCAATGCTTCATCTTTTGTAATCATTCCTTCATTTACTAAATCACATGCAATCTTTAATGCAGCTGCTGCCGTACGCTTTCCATTTCGTGTCTGCAACATGAATAATTTTCCTTTTTCAATTGTAAATTCCATATCTTGCATGTTTTTATAATGGTTTTCGAGTGTTGAACAAATTTCAACAAATTTATGATAAGCATCAGGAGCAACTTCTTTTAATTGATCAATATGTTGTGGAGTACGAATACCTGCAACAACATCTTCCCCTTGGGCATTCATTAAGAATTCTCCATATAGTTTATTTTCACCAGTACTTGGATTACGAGTAAAGGCAACTCCTGTACCACAATCATTACCCATATTTCCAAAGACCATCATTTGCACATTAACTGCAGTTCCCCAACTACTAGGAATATCATTCATTTTACGATAGAAAATAGCCCTTTGATTATTCCATGAACGGAATACCGCTTCTATTGCACGATATAATTGTTCTTGTGGGTTTGTTGGGAACTCTTCCCCTAAAGATTCTTGATAATATTTTTTGAAACGTTTTACCATTTCTTTCATATCTTCAGCATCTAATTCTGTATCTTGTTGAACACTTTTACGTTCTTTCATTTCATCAATGATTTCTTCAAATTTTGCTTTGTTTAACCCCATTACAACATCTGCAAACATTTGAATAAAGCGTCGATAAGAATCATACGCAAAACGTGGATTATTTGTTAATTCTGCAATTCCTTCAACAACTTCATCATTCATCCCTAAATTTAAAATGGTATCCATCATTCCAGGCATAGATGCTCTTGCACCAGAACGTACAGATACTAGTAGAGGGTTCTTAGGATCTCCAAACTGTTTTCCAGCTTGTTCTTCCAATGTCATTAAATAATCAAAAATTTCTTTACGGATTTCTTCGTTAATGATTCCACCATCCGCATAATATTGGTTACATGCTTCTGTAGTAACTGTGAATCCATATGGAACAGGCATTCCAAGATTCATCATTTCAGCTAAGTTTGCACCTTTACCACCTAACAGTTCGCGCATGTTTTCATTTCCTTCGTTAAAAAGGTATACATACTTCTTGCTCATTTTGCATTCCTCCTTGCTATGTAATCGTTTTCATTTTGTGATATTATTATATCAAAGATATCTTTATTTTCAAATGATATTTTCAAAAAACACAGAATTCTTATTATAACATTCTATGTTTCTATCATAATATGCAAAGAGAAGGAGAAAATTCTCCTTCTCTTATAAATTTTGAATAAGTTCTAAAATAATGCCATCTGGATCTTTAAAATACACTGCTTTACTTTTACCAAACCCATATTTTGTACTATCAAATTCCTGCGGTTCTGATAAAAACTCTACTCCTTTTTCTTTCAATCTTTGATATTCTTGATCAATATCTTCACAATATAAACAAAGTTCTGAAATTGATGTTTGAAACAAATTCGCATTTTGTTGATTAATATTCATATTTTCAAATTGAATTAATTCAATCAATGGACTATGTTCATCTTTTGTTTTTAAATATGCAACCCTTGCATGTGTATTCGTTTTATCAAATAATTGATCCGTAGAATTTCCTTGCATTTTCATCTCACCAACATATTCTAAATTTAAAACATTTTGATAAAAATCAATAGAACGATCAAGATTTGATACTGTTAAACCGATATGAGCTATGGACTGAAACATAAATGTAACCTTCTTTCTATATTTTAAATACTATAACAATTATTTTTTATTATGTAAATTCACATGCATTACTTATTTTAAAAAGAATGTAAATATCGTATCTACATTCTTTCAAGTTTCTAATTAATTTTTTCCTAACAAATGGAACATACTCTTCTTATATACTTCAACACCTGGTTGATTAAATGGATTAATATCTAACATATAGCAACTAATTGCGCATGCCTTAAAAAAGAAATAACACATATAACCAAAGCTTTCTGCTCCCATATCTGGAATTGTCAAAACGATATTTGGTATTTTTCCAATTACTCCATGTGCCTGTAACGTTCCTTTAGCAGCCATTTTATTTACCCAATCAATGCTTTTACCAGCTAAATAATTCATATGATCCATATCTGCATCATCTGTTGGAAATTCAAAATCTAAAGTTGGTTTTTCTATCAATATAGTTGTTTCATAAATGAGTCTTTTTCCTTCTTGGATAAATTGTCCAATAGAATGCAGATCCGTTGTAAATGTTGCACTCATTGGAAAGTTTCCTTTGCCATCTTTTCCTTCGCTTTCTCCAAACAATTGTTTCCACCATTCAGCAACCAATTCCATTTGTGGCTCATAAGTAATAAGCATTTCTCCATGTACATTTTGCTTATCCAAAATTCTTCTGCATACCGCATATGCATAAGCTGGATTCTTATCTACATCATCACTTGCTAAATCATCGTACGCTTTTTTCAATCCAACCATGATTGCATCAATATCGATTCCTGCAACAGCAATTGGAAACAATCCAACTGGCGTAATCACAGAGTATCTTCCTCCAATATTATCGGGAATAGTAAAAGTCTCATATCCTTCTTTTGTTGCAATTTCTTTCAATGTCCCTTTTTCTTTATCTGTTGTTGCTATAATTCTTGATGATGCTTCTTTTTCTCCATATTTTTCTTCCATAAATTGTTTTAGTATACGGAATGCTAATGATGTCTCTGTCGTTGTTCCAGATTTTGAAATTACATTTACACATACTTCTTTATCTTTAATATATTTCATTATTTGTGCAATATATGTGCTTGAAAATGTATTTCCCATAAAAATAATCTCTGGCTTTTTTTGTGAGTATAATCCATGAATCATTTCAATCGCAGCTCTTGCCCCTAAATAAGAACCACCAACACCACATACAATAAATACCTCACATTTGTTACGAACCTCTTCTGCAACTTTCTTAATACGAGCAAACTCTTTTTTATCATAATTATTTGGCCATTCTACCCATCCCGTATAATCATTGCCTTTTCCTGTTCCTTTCATTAACATCTCATGGCATTTTGTAACGACATCTTGATAACTTTTAATATCTTCTTTTAAATATGCATGTGTATCATCTAACTTAATCATATTCATTCTCCTTCTATCGATCTGCCTCATCAATCCAAGAATCTAACCTCTCTGCTATAGATGAAAAACCAATTTTCATTTCTGGTAATTCATGAATTAAATGTCTTTTTCGCATCGAGCGAGCTTTTTTTTGTTCTAAAGCTTTTAAAGATAATTTTAAATGTGTACCATCTTCATCGACATCTAAAATTTTCACTCTAACTCGTTGATTAATCTTTACATATGTATGAACATCACGAACAAAACTTTCGCTGATTTCAGAAATATGTATTAATCCATTATGACTATTATCTAAATATACAAATGCCCCATAAGGCTGAATGCCGGTGATTACACCTTCAACAACATCTCCAACCAAATACCTCATACGCTCACCTCTTGTAGCATCATTATATCATAAATCCTTTGATTGTTAAGATATATTTTCGATGTATCCACTTACATTTTTCGATAAATATCCCATTTTTAGAACAAAATATGCTATTTTCTTAGTTATTTTGACAAAAAAAAACAAGTATTTTATTCACAAAAACAGAAATAATAAAAATTAAAATAATCGCTATATTTTTATATTTTATGTTATAATATTACTCGCAGAGATTGATAATAATACAAATATGAGGTGATACCATATGAGTTCTCTATATCCCATTTTAGCTGCGCTAATTGCAAATGTATTGGCCCAAATATTAAAACCAGTGGTTTTATATATGCGTACTAAAAATATTGATATCCATCAATGTATTGCGTGTGGTGGTTTTCCAAGTTCCCATAGTTCTACAGTGACTTCCTTAGCACTTGCCGTAGGTCTATATGAAGGGTTTGATTCTACTATATTTGCAGTAACATGTGTATTTAGTTTTATCGTTATTTACGATGCAGCAAATGTGCGTTATTATGCAGGAAGAAATATTCAACTAACAAAACAATTAATTTCTGATTTAGAATATATGAAAGGTTTAAAATTTAATGATCCTATCTACCATGAAAAAATAAAGAGTGTTTTAGGACACAAATATGTTGAAATTATTGGTGGAGTTATTTTAGGAATCATTGTTGCATCTATGATGTATCAATTTCTACCACTATAGAAAGAGAGTGAGTTTATGGATAAAAATAATAAAGAATATCAGATTCGTATTGTCATCGAACAAATTCGACCATATATCCAACGTGATGGTGGTGATCTTGAATTTGTAGATTACAAAGACGGTATTGTAAAAGTTCGATTCCTTGGTGCCTGTGTTGGATGTATGTCTATTGGTAGTACTTTAAAAGATGGCGTAGAAGCTATCCTTAAAGATGAAGTAGAAGGCATTAAAGAAGTTGTATTAGCTGATGCATAAACAAAAAAAGTGATTCCAATGTGTGATACAATCACAAACATGGATTCACTTTTTTATTTTTAATTTTCTTTATTTCTACAACACTTTTTATGCTTTTCTCTTTTTATTTCTACAGGTTGTGGATCTGGATCATCAAAATAACGTCCTGGTTTTGATAGATCAAAATATAATCGACAGTCATCACTCATACCAAAATTTCGATTGCTTCCATCATTTGTGATTTTATTCAAAGCTTCACATAATAATGCATTATGAGCTTCTTCTCGTTCTAGCAAAAACATAATTGTTTCTTGCACATATTTATCCTTAATTTGTCGATGTAAATATTCATAAACAACTTTTGCACGTTGTTCACTTGCAATGTCTGCAAGTAAATCCGCAGCCAAATCACCTGTTACTGTTACATAATCAGCAGTCCACGGATGTCCACTTGAATTAATTAAAGCAGGATTTAATCCAAATGTTGTCATCGTTTCAATCTCTCCTGAGTTTATTTTTGTAACATCTACTTCATTTCCATTTAATAAATTAATTGTTTCCGCAACCATTTCCATATGACATAATTCTTCTGTACCAATATCTAAAAATAAATCTTTGAAAACTTTATCTTTCGCACGAAAACTTTGTGATAAATACTGCATTGCTGCTTTTACTTCTCCGTTACATCCTCCTAGTTGTTCCTGCATCAATACTGCATACTGTGGATTTGGTTTTTCAACCTTTACTGGATGTAATAAATTCTTCTTATGTTCAAACAAAAACATCACTCCTTCATAACTAGTATGGAAAAATGTGATGTTTTTATTCTTATTATTTAATATCCGTATTCTTCAGCTATTAAAATTACGCG
>JARHZK010000034.1 GCA_029258245.1 Longicatena sp.
CCTCTATTTAAATCAAGTGTATCAAATAAAAATAGATAACCAAGTAATGGCTATTAAATATCACCATAATTGGTGATATTTAAAATACCCATTTTGGTTATCTTTACATTAACACTATTAAAAAGAAGTGGACTGGAATGAAAAATGCTATTTATCAACAATTAGGGCTAAATATGATCGTATAAAATCATTCCAAACGCAAGATCAAACAACTTATAGAAATGTCTATAAGAAACTTAATAGTATTTATAAAAGATAAAAATTCATTCGAATTAAAAATATAATTAAGGAGAATCAAGAAAAGTTAGCAATTAAAGAATTAGAAAAATTACATTGTTAATTTTCTTATAAAGAATGTATTCGATATAGTTTTCAAAGTCTTTTTTATAAAATAATTGGAAAGACTAAAGAAAAAACAATATGATTTAAATACTATTCATGTGATTTGTAATCAAGATTATATTTATAAAAGACGAAAAGCAAAGCATACGATATTAAGACTCGTTAGCATATTTGGATTTATTGATTTGTTTTTATCAACCATAGCAATTGTAAGTATTTATATCTTTGCATTTGTAGTTGCAGCAATTAGTTTGTTGTTGATTTAATATTCTTTGTTTAGTATAGTTATTACACTTATTGTTTATATAGTATATATTGCTTGTTCTAAAAAGAAACATAGGAATAGTTCTTTTGAAATTTAACTTTATAAAGATGATCTTGCTATAGCAAATGAACAAGGATAACGAATTAGAGAAATCATGTAATTGTGCAAAGATATAGTTAACAGTTAACAACATCAACTGGGATAGTGTATTCACCCTATAACGTAATGTATACTTTACAAGAGAAATAGAAAATTGAATAATTCGTAAAGAATACAATGAAAAATAAGATTTTTCTGTTATATATGAATAGATGATCATGATAGGTGTTTTGTTGTTGGCATGATTTGCATTGTGTGAATATGAATTGTATAAATCAAACAAACTAATTCATCAATAAAGTAAAAATAAAGTAATGAATATGAGCGAAAAATAAAGAAAATATTTGAAGGATATAGACAGATTTATAAGTTACATTTTCAATCCAATGGATATTCTTATAGGGAAGATTATGATGTAAGAGGAAAGCCTAGAATTGTTTTATTTGAAGATTTTGAACATATAGATTATTTAGTTTATGATAAAGTTTCTACAAATGGAAATTTTGCTATTTATGTATATTATAGTAGCAAAAAAGATGAAAATAGAAGTTGGTCGCCGATGGATGCAGAAATTAAAGATTTTTCTTTCGTATAAATACAAAACGGGTAAAGTAGTACGTGGAGATAAGCGTGATTGGAGTCAAGCAGGTTCACAAGATTATGTAGATATCATAGGGAGATATTAAAACTCTCGAAAAAGAAGTGATAAAAATGAAATGAGAGAAAAACTTAGATTGTAATTGTAGTTTAACTATCATAATTTGGTTTTATTGATTATCAAATGAATATATGAATAGAGCACATAAATTAGTAAAAAAGCAAATCATATTAAAGAAAATATATATTGTTTATGTAAAAAAATAAGTGTACGAAGATTTAAACTGAATGAGGAATAGAGGTAAACAACTTTATATTATTAAAAATCAATACAGAGTTCAATTTTGTTTTTGGATTGTATCAAGCAATATATGTTTTTGGTAGTTTATACAATACTTGAAAGAGTTCTGTAGAATATAACTTCTTTTTTATGATATAATTTTATTGATAGGTGTGAATTATGAAAAGAAGTCGAAAAAAAATGATACTGACTATTGGAATTGTATGCGTATTGTTAAGGAGATTAAATACTTATCCATCTCAGAACATTTTTACGTATATAGGAAATATTTTATGGCTTTCTTCTATTATATGTTATGGTATTGAAGTATCACAATTAATGTAGTTTCAGTGGCTTATTTATTTACGAACTACTCCACTTTATTATTTGTTAGGTGCAAGTTTTTTATTTGAGGATTTAGTATAGTATACTCTAGGAGTAGGCATTGCATATTTTTTTAGATTGTGCATTATTGAAAAGAAAGGATGAAAAATATGAATAAAGAGTTTTTTAAAAGTTTATTAGAATGTCCATCAGTAAGTGGTCATGAAGAGATGATTCAAGGTAAAGTAAAACAATATATGAGTGATGTTGTGGATGAATTTAAGATAGATAATAGTGGTAGTTTAACAAGTATTATTAATAAAGAAAGTGGGTTTAAAGTACTGCTATGTGGACATATAGATGAAATTGGTTTTTATGTTAATCGTATTTATCCTGATGGAACTATAGGAGTAGTAAAATCAGGAGGAGTTCGACCTGTATTATACTTAGGAACGCACGTTCAAATTATTGGAGATACTATTGTTGATGGAGTTGTGATGACAAATTCATCTATAGAATCGAAAGAAAAAGTAGTGTGTTCTGATTTACGTATAGATATTGGATGTGATTGTAAAGAAGAAGCTGAAAAATTAGTATCAACTGGTTCTAGTGTATGTGCATCAACTTCTTGGAAAGAACTACAAAACGAAAGAATCGCGGCAAGAGCTATCGATGATCGAGGAGGGGCTTTTATTATTTTAGAAGCAGTCCGTCGTGCAAAAGAAAAAGGATGTAATATTGGTATGTATGCAACTACTACAACAGGGGAAGAAACTACACGAAGAGGGGCTTTTCATGCTGCTACAAATCATAAACCAGATTGTGCAATTATAGTAGATGTAACTTTTGCTACAGATTATTTAGGTGCACGCGATGGCGAAAATGGAGATGTTTCGCTTGGAAAAGGTGCTGTATTATGTCATAGCAGTACAGTAAATAAAAATATGAACCAAAAAATGGAAGAAATTGCAAAACAACATCAAATTTCTTATCAATGGGAAGTATATCCTTCATTTACATATACAGATGGAGATACGGTCTTTTTATCGAATCAAGGAGTACCTGTTTGTCTAGTTTCACTTCCAT
>JARHZK010000039.1 GCA_029258245.1 Longicatena sp.
AATAGATTTAGCAAAAATTCCTTCTAAATCATTAGGTGCAACGATTATTTATAAATCAAATGCAAGTGATGGACAGGATGTAGGCAAATTTAAATTGAAAGATCCAGTAATTGCTAATATTTCATTGAAAGTAAACAAAAAAGGTTCATTGAAGATTGCCAAAAAAGATGAAGATGGCAATTATGTTGCGAATACTTCATTTAAATTAGCAAGAAATAATTCAATGAGCGATGTAGTTGGAACATATACTACAGGAAGTAATGGAACAGTTACCGTTGATAGCTTGATGGCAGGGAAATATTATGTACAAGAAACAAAAGTGCCTAGTTATTTAGTATTGGATGGTACGGTTCACTCTGTTACTGTAGAAGCAAATAAAACGGCTACTTATACAGCAAAAAATAATTGGGTAAAAGGAAAAATCAAATTAAGAAAAACAGATAGTAAAACTGGTACACAAGTAGGTGGAGCTATTTATGGTATCTATGATAACCAAAATCGTGAATTACAACGTTTGGTTACTACAGCTACAGGATATGTAGAAAGCAATTATTTACGCTTTGGAGATTACACTGTAAAAGAGATCATTGCTCCTACAGGGTATGTATTGAATCCAAACGTTTATCATGTCACTGTTTCAACGAATGAACAGAAGATAGAAGTAAATGCAACGGATAAACCAATCGAGGGATATATCCAAGTAGTTAAAAAAGATATTGATACAGGAAAAACAGTAGTCGTTGCAAACACTACTTTCTCTGTATATAAGAGCGATGATACATATGTAGGAGATATTACTACAAATGGAAACGGTACTGCAAAATCAGATTTACTAAGATATGGAGATTACTATTTAGTTGAAAAAACAGCACCAAATGGTTATATACATTCAGATAGCAAAATCGTTTATAAAATTCGTGAAGATGGCAAGACATATGAAGCCGAATTATCAAACAAACGTGTGTTAGGAAGTGTGGATCTATCTAAAGAAGATAACAAAACAGGAAAGACACCTTTAGGAGAAGCAACGTTAGAGGGTGCTGAATATGGCTTATATGCAAATGCAGATATAGTAGATCCTGCTGATGGTAGTGTTCTTCATAAGAAAGATAAAAAGATTGCTACACTTACTACAGATAAAGATGGAAATGCAAGCGTAGATAATTTATATCTAGGTTCTTATTATGTAAAAGAAATCAAACCTAGCAATGGTTATACATTGGATGAAACAAAATATGAATTTGCTTTAACATATAAAGACCAGCATACGAACGTAGTTACAAAAAATCAAACCGTATTAGAAAGAGTAAAAGCACAGGCATTCCAAATTATTAAAATTTCTGATAACGGAACAGGCGAAAGTGATTTATTGCAGGGCGTTGAATTTACAATCAAGATGAAGAAAGATGTAGAAAAACTTGGTTGGGACAATGCACCAATTGCAAAAAACGCACAAGGCAAGACAGCCAACATCATGGTAACGGATAAAAAAGGTTATGCACTAAGTGATGAATTGCCTTATGGAACATATATCGTTAGAGAAACGAAAGTACCTACAGACCATTACCAAGTAGCAGATTTTGAAGTAAAAGTCACAGAAGATTCAAGAGAGCCTCAAGTATGGCGTGTCATGAATGATGGTAAATTCAAGGCATTGATCAAAGCCGTTAAATTAGATAAAGAAACAGGAAAAACAGTTTTATTACCAAATACGACATTTAAAATCAAAAACCTAAAGACAAATGAATACATAGGGCAATGGGTATGGTTCCCAATCCCTCATTATGTTGATACATTCAAAACAGCAGAAAATGGAACAGTGACAACTCCTGCAACATTAGAACCAGGAAAATATCAATTAGAGGAAATACATGCCCCATTTGGATATGTATTGAATGAAGAACCTGTCCAATTTGAAGTAACGAATAGAAACGCATACGAAACTGCCGAAGATGGAAAAACACCAGTCATCACAGTTACGAAAGAAGATGTATCACAAAAAGGAACAATCCTTGTGAAGAAACAGGGAGAAAAACTAGTGAGTATCAAACAAGACGATAAAGGAGATATCCAATTCGTTTATGAGAACCAAAACGTAAATGACGCTGAGTTCCAAATCAAGGCTGATGAAGATATTTATTTAGCAGACAATCAAAAAGATTTGATCTATAGAAAAGGTCAAGTCGTTGATACGATTAAAGGCAATAAAGAAACAAAACAATTGCCACTAGGTAAATATAGCGTTCATGAAGTGATCGCAGGACATGGCTTTATTTTAAATACAGAAATCAAAAAAGTAGAATTGAAGTATGCAGGGGAAAGTGTTGAAGTAGTCAACGAACAGACGGCATATGTAAATGAAAGACAAAAAGCAGCAATCGAAGTAGTGAAGCAAGATAAAGAAAATCAAGCAAAACTACAAGGTGCAGTATTTGGAATCTATGCCAAAGAAGATATTACATCTGTAGCAGGAAACGTATTGGTTAAGAAAGATACATTGATTGAAACATTTACTACAGACGAAAATGGAAAAGCAGTATTAAAAGCTGACTTACCATTGGATCATAAATATGAAATCAGAGAAATCAAAGCTCCGATCGGATATGCTGGTACTGATGAAGTCGTTGAAATTGATACAAAATATCAAGGACAAGATAAAAATGTAATTTCATTCAAGTTATTATTTGAAAATGAGATTACAAAAGTAGAAGTATCTAAGAAAGACATTACAAATAATGAAGAAATCGCAGGTGCTA
>JARHZK010000053.1 GCA_029258245.1 Longicatena sp.
TGAAAAAGTCATCATATTTTTTTCAAAACATGATGACTAGAACATCGATAAAATCTATATTTGTAAGACTAAGTTCCACAAAAAATTTTTAATTTATTGAACTGGAAATTACTTTTTCAATTCAGGATTTATAAAAAAGAAGGCATTCACCCAATGTCATTAAGTTAAGATGGCATTGGGCATTCACCTTCTTTTTTTAATCAATTTTCTTTACATCCATATTATTTGGAAGTAAAACACTTAAAATAATAGATACAACAAATACTACCGCAACACAATTCCCTGCGAAAATATCTTGTACCATTTGTGGGAATATTCTCCAAATATCTATTTCTGTTGCTGAAGTAAACCCTAAACCAACCGCAAGAGATAAAGCAACAATCGTAACATTTCTTTGATTAAATCCTGCTTTAGAAATCATTTGAATCCCACTCACCATAATATTACCAAACATCATAATTGTACATCCACCTAAAACAGATTCTGGAAGACTAGAAAAGAAATTTCCAATTGGTGGGAATAACCCTGCTAAAATCATCAACATGGCACCCACTCCAATGGTAAAACGATTCACAATTTTTGTCATATTTACTAATCCAACATTTTGACTAAATGATGTAATCGGAGGACATCCAAACGCTCCTGAAATAACACTCGAAAAACCATCACATGCAATAGCACCCGTAATCTCTTTTTCGGTAATTTCACGATTCAATCCACTTGATGTTACAGCTGTAGAGTCTCCAATTGTTTCTGCCGCAGAAACAAGAAATATAATAGACACCGCAACAATAGCCCCAAGATTAAACTCTGGAACAAATGGTAAAAACTGCGGGAATGCAATCCATCCATGTGCAAAAATTTGAGATAAATCAACAACTCCCATAAAACATGCAACTACATATCCTACAATTAATCCAAATAATACAGATAATTGTTTCCAATAAGATTTTGCTAAAATATTAAAAATTAAACAAGACATCAATGTAATACAACCTAAAAATAAATTTTGTGCAGAACCAAAACTTTCACTATATCCTCCACCAAAAGAACGTGTTCCTACAGATAATAGTGAAAAACCAATTGCAGTTACTACCGATGCTGCAACTACTGGTGTAACAATTTTTCTCCAATATTTTGCAAGCAATCCTAAGCATCCTTCAATAAAACCACCGATCATAATCGCACCAATAGCAGTTGGATAACCATATGTTACTCCAACATAAGACAAAATCGTTACAAAAGTAAAACTAACCCCCATAACAATAGGAAGCTTTGCTCCTACCTTCCATACTGGATATAACTGAATCAATGTTGCAATTCCTGCAACAAACATTGCATTCTGTAATAATACCGCAATCTGTGCTTGTTCTAATCCACTCGCTACACCGATTAATGTAATTGGTGCAAGATTTGCTACAAACATTGCTAAAATGTGCTGCAACCCAAATGGTAACGCCTTCGATACTGGAACCTTTCCATCCAATTTGTATAAATTACTAATCTCTAATTTCTTCATATGCTCTCCTCTTTGTTCTTTACATAAGAACTATAAAGGATATCAATTCAGTTGTCTACACTTTGTAAATATATTTATTACTTTTTTTACAATTATATCGATTTATATAAAAATACAGTCTAGAGAATTTCTCTAAACTGTATAAACCACATTATATAATAACAGCATAAATATTGTTTCCAAATAATTCAATTTCAGTTGAAGTTACTCTTAAAACATTATTTATATCTTTTTGTTTCTTAACTTGAATCGAATACCCTAATCCTTGATAAACATATAAATTTTCATCCTCCGATAAAATTTTCTTTTCAATAGCAAAGACAGGATCATTAAAATTAGAGCTACAAGAATAATCTGTAATAAACATACTACCCCAAAGTGCAATCACAAATAGAGCACCTATACATATTTTCCTTTTCATAAGTTTATCCTTTCGTATTTTTTTCCTAGCATTTTCTTAATTATTACTCTTCATTCATCTTTTACTCTTACCAATTCGAAAGCATCATCAACACCTATATGTTGTTGATTTATAAATATTTAACATAGTGTAAGATAAAATCTACAACTCCTGGTATATTAAAGTTACTCATACAAAGAGTAATAAATTTAATATACCAATTCTCCTTTCTTCCTGAGTCATTTGGTATCACCTCAGAATGTGATAAAATTTGAATTGTGAATGTGGATTTGTATTTTACTCCTTATTGCTTTGACTTTCCAGAAAGGATCTTACTACTTCTTCGTATCGCATTTATTATTCGTTGTATGAGTTTTTTGAATTCTTAACACACTAGGTTTTTGATACCTTTGAAGTGGATCAAATTTCACAATCACAAATCATCTTAAGAAAGGAATTGATAATTATGAAACTTGTTGGAATCGACATCGCCAAATATCGACATGC
>JARHZK010000121.1 GCA_029258245.1 Longicatena sp.
GGATTAGTGTTGTTTTTCATACCTTAATTATACCAAAAAAGTAGGCTTTCCTTCACATTAGGATTACCTACTTTTTTCATTTTATAGATCAGAGCTATTTTTAACTGTTACAGCCCCCCTAATTTCAATACCATTTATGCTTGAACTTCTTTTTCTAATTTTTCAATACCAATTTGAATACGTTTTAATGTTTCTTCTTTTCCTAAGATATGTGCAATTTCAATAGCTCCACCTGGAGTAAATTGTTTACCAGTAATAGCTGTACGGACTGGCCATAATACTTGTCCATTTTTCATTTCCAATTGTTTTGGTAACGCTAATAACAATTCATGAATTGTATCTTCACTAGACCAATCTTCTAAATCAGATAATACTTCTTTTGCAGCTTTTAAAGCTTTCAACGCAATTTCATAAGTAGTTTTCATTTTCTTATGAATATACATTGCATTGTCATATTCAGGTAATTCATCAATAAAATCAACACTTTCTGGAATCGTAGTTAAAATATCTGTACGAGGTTGTAAAATTTTAGCTACAGCAACCATATCTACTGGACGATGAACACTTTGTTCAATATATGGAGTAGCTAATTCACAGAATTTTTCAACACTCATATTACGTAAATACATACCATTCATCCAAGTCAATTTATCAATATCAAAAATTGCTGGTGATTTAGAAATACGTTTAATATCAAATACTTTTACTAATTCATCTAATGTATAAATTTCTTGTTCTGTTTCAGGAGCCCATCCAAGTAAAGCAATATAATTTAAAATTGCTTCAGGTAAATACCCTTTTTTAACTAAATCTTGGAAACTTGCATCTCCATTACGTTTACTTAATTTATGTTGTTCATCTTTCATTACTGGTGGAACATGTACATATGTAGGAATATCCCATCCATAAGATTGATAAATTAAATTATATTTTGGAGTAGAAGATAAGTATTCATTACCACGCACTACATGTGTAATACCCATTTGATGATCATCAATAATATTGGCAAAATTATATGTTGGATATCCATCAGATTTTAACAAAATACTTTCATCAAGAATACTGTTATCCACTTCGATTCTTCCATAAACTTCATCATCAAAATATGTTTCTCCACCATGTTTAATGGTTTGACGAACTACATATTGTTCCCCATTCGCAATACGTTCTCTAGCTTCTTCTTTAGAAATATGCTTACATGGATCATCAAATTTAAATGAAATTCCTAAGCTTTCTGCTTCTTTACGTTGTTTTTCGATTTCTTCTTCACTACAGAAACAATAATGAGC
>JARHZK010000126.1 GCA_029258245.1 Longicatena sp.
CGTGTTGGTGGATCAACAGGTGAAGTAATAGTTCAATTCCAAGTAAATCCAGGTAGTGCATGGCAAGATCATTTTGATGCAAATGGTAATATGCAAATAGAATTTGCTGATGGGCAAAAAGAAGCTAAGGCAAAAATAAAGACAAAAAGAGTACCTGGAAAAACAGGAGATTTATCATTTTCAATTGAATTAGTAAACCCTACTGGGGGTGCAATTATTGGATATAATAGTCCTGCTAATGTTGTTATAGCGGATACAGAAGAATTTACAAAAGAAAGTTTAAAAGCCAAAATAGATGCTGTTAATAAAGCTAATTATAAGGAAAATAGATACACTCACGATTCTTATCAAATATTTAAAAAAGCATTAGTAAATGCACAAAAAGTATATCAAATGCCAAATGCGTCAAATCAAGATTATGCAAAAGCAGCTACTGAATTAGATATAGCTGTGCGTAATTTATGCGTTCGTCAAGCATTTAGTGAACAAGACCCATTTATTATGCCAAGCAGAATTCAGGATACGAAAGTATTAGAGGCAGAATATGCAATATTAGATAGTAGCAAGGCAAAAGATCCAAAAAAATATGTACGAATTGTGGATGATGTAAAGGCGAGCAATGGTTCTAAAATAGGATGGTTTGAAGAAGGAAACAGAATTGAAATTCCTTTTGTAGCAGCAAAACCAGGAACATACAAATTTGTTGTAACATATCAAAGTGGACGTCCAAAAGATAATTCAAATGTAATTCATTTATCTAGTGAAAATATTGAAAAACCAATAAGTGTTAATGTTCATCGCAAAGATGACAAAGATACAGATGGTAAACAATATCAAACAACTGAGTTTGATGTTAAAGTAACAAAAGCAGGAAAAGGTAAATTAATTTTTACAGCAGATGCAAAAGGTTCTCCAAATATTGATAAAATTGATATTACAGCAAAAGATGTTGTAATGGATCAGTTTGTAATTACAGCAAAAGCCGGTGAACATGGGAAAATTTCTCTGGAAAACCAAACAACTGTAACAGAAGGAACAAGCAAAAAAGCTACATTTACACCAGACGAAGGTTATACTGTTAAAGATGTATACGTTGATGGAGTAGCAGTAGGACCAGCATTAGATTATACATTTGAAGATATTAGTTCAAATCATACAATTGAAGTAGAATTTGAAAAATTCAATATTGATGAAACTAATCGTTTTGTATTCCCAACAAATGGAAATACTTCAGTATTAGAGGCGGAAAGAATGCAATTACATAATACTGGACCAGAAAATGAACAATATAAATTAAGTGTTTCAACTGCCGAATGGGCAAGTATGGGCAAATTTGTAAATGCAATGAATCATGGAGATACAATGAAATTATACTACACAGCACCAGTAGCAGGAGAATACGATGTTACTGTAACTTATCGTAGTGGAAGTGAACAAAATTCTTTATTATGGGAAGAAAAAGATCAAAAAATTAAAAAAGGTAACGAAGTGATTGGTGCAAGTGATTCTAGTATTACTAAAACAAAACAATTCAAAATTGTAGTAGATAAAGCAGGAGATGGAATTATTACATTTAAAACTGGTGAAAAAGGTGCACCACAGATGGATAATTTTATTATTACTAACAATTGTGAAAAATTAAATATCGATGTGTTAGGAAAAACTATTGCAGATTGTAAATCTGTTAATTTGGATGAATATAAAGATGGTAAAGAAAAACAAATGTTTAAAGATAATTTACAAGATGCAGAAAAAATTCTTGAATTAGCAAGAAAAGGGGAAACTACACAAGATGCAATAGATACAATAATTATGAAGTTAACTCAATCTAGAGAAAAGTTAATTTTAAAAGATCAAAAACCTGAGGTTGTAAAAAATGAATTGAAAGACTTAATTGATGAAGCATTAAAATATAAAGAATCAGATTATACTGCAGAATCCTTCAAAAATTTACAAGTATTTATTGCGAATGCAAAAGAAATATTAAATAATAAAAATGCTACACAAAAAGAAGTTAATGATGCAAAAAGAGAATTGCAAGAAGCAATTGATGGATTAAAACATGCCACAAATAAAAAACCAGACCCATCAAATAATGAAGTATTGCCAGATCATTCCAATGATGGAGGGAATTCAAACAACTATATAGAAGTAAATAAACAAGAAAAAAATGAACAAATCAAACAGGAAGATGTTCCCAATACAGGACATCCAATTAGTTCTTTACCACTTGTAGGAATGGCACTTTCTTTAGCATCCATTTTAGGTATAAAAAGAGAAAAAAATAAAGAATAAGATGCATTAAAATAAATATATCTTTTGTATAATTAAGAATATATTTAGTTGTTAAGATAATTAAGTAGTAGATATAAAAAATTAGATCCAAATGAAATTAGATTAATAGTCTAAGATTTCTTGGATCTTTTTATTATATGTTCAAGAGTTCAAAGGTAAATTAAAATAAATATAGAAAACCAATTGACTGTAATGGCTTACAGTGATAGAATGTAAACGCATTCTTACTTTTTGATGAATATAATTGTAC
>JARHZK010000157.1 GCA_029258245.1 Longicatena sp.
GGATGTTATTCAAGAAAGAATTGAAAGAGAATATCATATTGATATTATAGCGACTGCTCCATCTGTTGTGTATCATGCCTATTTAACTGATGGAAGTGTGTTACATATAGAAAATCCAAGTTTATTACCAGATGTTCAAAAAATTGATCATATTGAAGAACCATTTGTAAAAGCAAGTATAATGACACCCAAAGAATATGTAGGTGCAATTATGGATTTGTGTCAAAAGAAACGCGGAAATTATTCGGATATGATATATATAGATGAAACACGTATGAATGTTATTTATGAATTACCTCTAGGTGAAATTGTATATGACTTTTTTGATAAATTAAAATCTTGTACAAAAGGGTATGCATCTTTTGATTATGAGTTAATAGGGTATCAAACAAATAAACTTGCAAAAATGAATATTTTATTAAACGGAGAAGTTGTGGATGCATTAAGTAGTATTGTGCATCGAGACTTTGCCTATGCAAGAGGGCGTATTATTTGTGAAAAATTAAAAACATTAATTCCTAAGCAACAATTTGAAATACCTATTCAGGCTGCTATTAATGGGAAAATTATAGCGCGGGCAGATATTAAATCTTTAAGAAAAAACGTATTAGCAAAATGTTATGGTGGAGATATTTCTCGTAAAAAGAAATTGTTAGAAAAACAAAAAGAAGGAAAGAAACGAATGAAAGCAGTAGGTAGTGTAGAAGTTCCGCAAGAAGCATTTATGGCAGTTCTTTCTATGAGTGATGATGAAAAATAACACGAAAAGCATCTGATATATGATGATTAGATGCTTTTTTCAATATTATATAAAAAGAAGGGAGGATTAATTATGTGTAAAGCATGTTATGTACATGTACCGTTTTGTCAAAATATTTGCGCATATTGTGATTTTTTTAGATGCCGATATCATAAGGGATTAGTTGATCGTTGGTTATTTAGAATTAGTGAAGAAATACAAGAAAAATTAACATATCCTCTAGAAACACTATATATTGGAGGAGGTACTCCAAGCTCGCTTAATTTGAGTCAATTAGAAATGTTGTTAAAGTCTCTATATCCATATGCAAAAAATTGTAAGGAGTATACAATAGAAGCAAATGTAGAATCGATGGATTTTGATAAACTAGTGTTATGTAAGAAATATAGGGTAAATCGGATTTCATTAGGAGTACAAACATTACAACCAATATTATTAAAAGAAATTCATCGACAACATCAAAAAAAGGATATTAAGCAGTGTATTTTTAACATTCATAAAGCTGGGATACATAATATATCAATTGATTTAATTTACGGATTGCCAAATCAAACATTAGGTATGTGGAAAGAGGATTTACAGGAAGTAGTGGATCAATTTGATATTCAACATATATCATTATATGGGTTAACGATTGAACCAAATTCTGAATTTGGACGAAAAGGTATATTAAATATTGATGAAGAAATTGAAGCAGATATGTACGATTATGCAATTGAATTTTTAGAAGAACATGGTTTTTATCAATATGAAATCAGTAATTTTTCTAAGAAAGGTTATTCTTCACAACATAATCAAATGTATTGGGAGTACAATGATTTCTATGGTGTTGGATGTGGTGCAAGTGGTAAAGAACATCATGCTCGATATGACAATATTAAAAATTTGGATATATATTTACATAAGGGACCATCTCCTAAATATGTTGAATTAAATAAAGATGAAGAAATGTTTGAAATGATTATGATGTCCTTGAGAATGAAAAAAGGAATGCAACGTAAAACTTTTAGAGAACGTTTTAACGTCGATGTATACGATCAGTATAAAGAAATCATTGATCATTTAATAGATGAAGGAATGTTAAATTTAGATAGTGAAAGAATGTATACGACAAATAAGGGATTTCATTTATTAAACGATGTTTTGGTACGTTTTTTGTGATTACATTAAAAAATATGAAATATGTTGAATATATATTTTTTTTATGTTAATATAATAGAGGTTTTATACTTGGTTGTGCGTCTATTCCTCGACGGCTTACTCAGTATAGAACGAATTTCATGAATAGGAGGAAATTGAAATGTTATTAAAAAGTGAAAAACAAGCAATCATGAAAGAATATGCTAGATTTGAAGGAGATACAGGTTCTCCAGAAGTACAAATTGCTGTATTAACTGCAAGAATTAATCAGTTAACAGAACACTTCAAAGAACACAAACATGACTATCATTCTCAAAGAGGTTTAATGAAAATGGTTGGACGTCGTAGAAATTTATTAGCATATTTAAAAGACAAAGATTTAAATCGCTATAAAGAATTAATCAGTCGTTTAGGATTACGTAAATAATTGTTTGTATATAAAAGTCACAGAAATGTGACTTTTTATATATTTATAAGATAAAAAATATATGGATTTATTATTTTACATGAATCCTACTTTTTTTCTTTCATAAGATGTAAAACTATGGTATTATAAAA
The DNA here is from genome assembly GCA_029258245.1 of Longicatena sp. Lineage (GTDB taxonomy): Bacteria > Bacillota_I > Bacilli_A > Erysipelotrichales > Erysipelotrichaceae > Longicatena_A. Next base: position 2,459 of record JARHZK010000157.1, read on the forward strand.
CAGACGATGAAAAATTAAGAGGTGAAAATGATGGCTAAACAGACATTTAGTTTAGATTTCTGTGGGCGGGTGCTTACAGTAGAAACTGGAGAAGTAGCAAAACAAGCAGGAGGTAGTGCTCTTGTAAGATATAATGACACAGTTGTTTTATCAACTGCTACAGCTAGTAAACAAGCAAAAGAGGGAATTGATTTTTTCCCATTAACGGTATCATTTGAAGAAAAATTGTATTCTGTAGGGAAAATCCCAGGAGGATTTTTAAGAAGAGAAGGTAGACCAAGTGAACATGCGAC
>JARHZK010000182.1 GCA_029258245.1 Longicatena sp.
GCATGTAAATTTTTATATGATTTATCAATATGATTAACTACTAATTCCACAAAATCCTCCTCCTTTATTATTTTTGAATTGAAATACCATTAAAATAAAATATATTAGAATAATGCTGATACTAAAACATATAATTGGAATTTTTGAAATTCCTATAAATATTTCTAAATATTCTATTATCACACTATATATAAAAGAAGAAATAATATATATTCCAAACGCTTTCCACATTGTATCAATATATTTTACAAATACTATATTTATTGTTTCTAACAAAAATAATGGGATCCAACTATATAACATAAATCCTGTAAAACTAATTTTATTCTTCCATATTAAAATATTTCCTAATAAAAGCATTTCTAATATTTCTAACCAGACTATAATTGTCATTTTGATTAAAAATACACGAGCTTCGTTTATTAACAATGCAGACATTATTTCCTCAGTATGGTAATACTTATGTTTATATAATTCTATAATCATTAAACTTCCCATAATACATATATATATCATCCAATGAAGATATTGATTAAATATAGTAGAAATTACAAAGCATAAAATCATTCCTATCAATGAATATTTAAAAAATGGAATCATTTCTATCAAGAAAAAACGAATAAGCAACTCTCTTTTTTTGCGTTTTACTTAATACATCTACAAGTTCTATATGACAACATGCAACAGTTTCTTGCAAAGCGTCTTTTGGAATTAAAATCTTTTTTTATTCATTCTTATTATCTCCTTCTATCATTTTTTTTTAAAATTAATACCCCTGCTTTATATCTCGATTTTATACTTGATTCAGGAATTTGATAAATATTCGCAATCTCTTTAAATGTGAGTTCTTAAAAAGAATGCAAATAAATTACAACTTGTTGTTTTAATGGTAATTTTGAAATACAATACATTAACTCTTCTTGTGTACAACGTTGTAATACATCTTCATGTACATCTATATTAGCTACTAATTCATACTCTTCAAATTTTTGACTTTCTCTATAGCGATTTTGTTTTCGATACTCATCATTACAAAGATTACTTGCTATACGATATAAAAAGTGTAATATTTTACCTTCTTCATGATATATCGGAAGATACCTTATAAATCTAATGAATACTTCCTGTGTTATATCTTTCAATTTATCATCTCCTTGCATCTTACAATAAACAAATGAATATACAGAAGGATATAATTCTTTAATTAAATCATCTAATACAACTTTATTTCCTTTTCGTATTTTATTACTTTTTCTTTATTAATAGGACATCCTCCTTCACTTTATATAACGTTCTTTTTTAAAAAAAAGACGAAATAATTTTCATCTAAATTAAAATATAAAATAATTTATTATATTTACAATTAAATATCTTAATAGAACATACATAAGTAAAATATATATTTTTCCAGCTTTAGGATAAAGCAAAAATAAATATATCATTTAATAATTAAAACAGATTATTTACATTAGAAAATTCAAAGTATCATGACATAATTCTTTACATAAACTAAATTAAACGAAAAAAAACTCTTAATCAAATTTGATTAAGAGTTCATAATTCCAAATGGTGGTCCCGGTCGGAATCGAACCAACGACACAAGGATTTTCAGTCCTTTGCTCTACCGACTGAGCTACGGGACCATTTGGTTGCGGGGGCAGGATTTGAACCTACGACCTCCGGGTTATGAGCCCGACGAGCTACCAGGCTGCTCTACCCCGCGATATTTGATGGCGGAGGAACTGGGATTCGAACCCAGGCGCCAGTTTCCCGACCTACCGGTTTTCAAGACCGGACCCTTCAACCACTTGGGTATTCCTCCATATTTTATTTTTGGTGGACCCTGTAGGACTCGAACCTACGACCAGCCGGTTATGAGCCGGCAGCTCTAACCAACTGAGCTAAGGGTCCATCTTATTTAGCTAAATTGGTGGCGGGGGCGAGACTCGAACTCGCGACCTTCCGGGTATGAACCGGATGCTCTAGCCAACTAAGCTACCCAGCCAATTTTAAAAATGGTCGGGATGACAGGATTTGAACCTGCGACCCCTTGATCCCAAATCAAGTGCACTACCAAGCTGTGCTACATCCCGATAAATAATGGCGCGCCCAGTAGGAATCGAACCCGCAACCTTTTGATCCGTAGTCAAACGCTCTATCCAGTTGAGCTATGGGCGCACATCTTTAACTTTTCTTGCACTCTTAAGTGCC
>JARHZK010000235.1 GCA_029258245.1 Longicatena sp.
CTAGTTACTTTTTCAACACGTTCATCTACTTCAACACTTAAAAATTTATCTGCAATACCAAGACCTAATCCAAGAATTGCACCTAATACTAACATCATAACAAATGCTGTTAACACAATGCTGCATCCCCTTTCTTATTTATCATGTGATGGGTTATTACAACATGACAAATCATGGCACCCTTCACATTGAGCTTTCAAATTTTCACACCCTTTAGGTACTGGTGTTTTATGATTAAAATAAAAGACTAATGCATATATACCACCCAATAATGCTAAATATATAACTGCTGTTACCATAATTATACCAATCCTAACAATCCACTAAATGCAAGCGCCATGATTCCGGCTACAATTAGTGCAATTGGATTTCCTTTCCAAGAAGGAAGAGTTTCACATGCTTCTAAACGTTCACGAATTGTAGAGAAAATATAAATAACTAATGTAAATCCTAAAGGAATTGCAGTAGAATATACTAACATCTCTGAAAATGTAAATTCATTAATAATATTATTTAATGTAACATTTAAAACAACACAATTCGTTGTAATTAATGGTAAATAAACTCCTAATGCTTTATAAAGCGTTGGACTTGATTTTTTAATAATCATTTCAACTAATTGAACTAATGCAGCTATAACTAAAATAAATGTAATTAGATCCATATACTCTAATTTTAGTGGCACTAATACAAGATAGTATAACCCATATGTTACAAGAGATGCGGCTACAATAACAAATGTAACAGCAAGCCCCATTCCTAACGCAGAACTACTTTTCTTAGATACCCCCATAAACGGACACATACCCAAGAATTGATTTAAAATAACGTTATTAATTAAAACAAACGTTACGAACATGACGAATAAATGACTCCAATCCATAATCTATTTCGCCTCCTTCTGCATTGCTTTTTCTTTCTTTTCCTTATGCGCTTTGTATGCAGCAAGCCCTGCTGCTAAACAAGCAAAAGTACAGAACGCCCCAAATGGTTGTGAGAAAATTGAAATAATGAAATCTTCTGGAAGAATTCGTATACTAAAAATATTTTGAGCTGCATTAAATGGATTATCAAATGATAGAATTCCTGTTGCCAAAATTTGGCGAATACTTGACATAATGACAATTGATAACGTATACCCAAGGCCCATTCCTAATCCATCCAAAGCTGAATCTAATACACCATTTTTACTGGCAAATGCTTCTGCACGTCCAAGTATAATACAGTTTACAACGATTAACGGAATAAATACTCCTAAAGCTGAATCTAAACTCGGCGCATATGCTTTAATTAACATTTGAATCACTTTTACTAATGTTGCAATAACTACAATGTACACTGGAATACGGATTTCTGAAGGTGTAATATTACGAATTAATGAAATAATTACATTTGACATAATTAGTACCGCAATAACAGCTACACCCATACCAATCGCATTATTTAATGTTGTAGTAATTGCCAATGTTGAACATAATCCTAAATATAATGAGAATACAGGGTTTTCACGGATGAAACCTGCAGTAAAATTTTCTTTACGATTCATTCTTCATCCACCTCCTATTTCAAATTTTCAGCCTGATATTTGGCTGCTTCCATAATACCTTCAATAACTGGCTTGCTAGATTTTGTAGCTCCAGTAATTGTATCATCTAAAATATCATTACTTGTTGCATCTTTTCCTAATAAACTATCATGGAATGGCTTTTCAGTAACTTTGCTACCCAAACCTTTTGTATCTCCATTTGAAATAGCTACATAATCAACAACTTTTCCATTTTGATCAAGTGCAACTAAGAACGTTGTACCTTCACTATATCCGGCAACTTTCATTTTATAAACATAACCTTTACCTTCAACTTTAAATATTTTTAAAATTGTTTTTGAAACATTTTCTTTCTCTACTTTAAATGCTTCATCAGGTAAATCATAAATAACTTTTAACGTTTCACGTTCAGCTTTCAGTGCATTCTCTGCGATAACCGGAGCTGTAACACTATTTGCAAAGCCTAAAGCTGCACCAGCTAACGCAGCAATTATTGCAAGGAAAACCGTAAGATGAATAATTTTTTTCATACGATTACCTCCTAATACCCTAAGTCCTTACGAACTTCTTCAACTGCACGAACCGTTGATTTACTTGAGAATGTTGCTCCTGTAACAGCATCATTTACTTCTACTTCAACCTTATCAGATAATTTTTTATTTTTAAATTGATCCAAGAAAGCCGTATTCATAATCTTATCTCCAACATATTCTGTATCCACTACCTTTGTTGGAACTACAGAAACAATCGCTCCATCTTTTTCATTCACTAAAATATCAAATGAATTAAATTGATCTGCTTTTTCTAAAGATGCATATCCTTGTGCATCAACTTTGTAGAGAATTAATCCGCCATCTTGATTTTCTTTTGAGACAATCTTAGCCTCAAACTTATTTACATCTTTATCAGATGTACTAATAAATACTTTTGGAGCTGGTTCTTTAGCTTCAATAACACTTCCTGCAAGTAATACACTACCTAAACCAACAAGTGCAACTACACTAAAAATAATTGTTGCTTTTTTACGAAGAGCTAATTGTTTTCCCTCTAGCCCTTTTTCAATCATAGGAGTTAACATATTCATCAATAAGATAGAATATAAACATCCTTCAGGAAGATTTGCTTTAATACGAATTAATACAGTAAAAATAGCTGCACCTAGTGCAAAAATACAACGACCTTGTGCACTTGTTGGAGATGTTACAGGATCTGTCAACATAAATACAGCTCCAAATACAACTCCACCCGTCAATATATGAACTAATGGATACCAAATAAATCCAGGTAGTCCTTCATAACTTCCAACTCCACGCATTACTGCAACTCCTGCCGTTAATATAAAAATACTTCCTAAATAAACAACTGGTACTCTCCAATCGATTACTTGACGATAAGCAAGAATTACTCCAATAATTAAAATAACTAATGCACTAGTTTCTCCCATTGCTCCAGGATACCATCCTTTAAATAATGTAGAAATACCACCAATCTCATTCATCATTTCTTGAATCATTTCTGGATTTACAACTAACCAATTATATTCTGATGCGATTACACCTGTTGGTGTTGCTCCAGTTACAACATCCGTTGCTGCTCCCATAAATGCAGCAAAAATTACAGCTCTACCAACTGCAGCCGGATTAAAAATATTACTTCCAAATCCACCAAAAACTAATTTTGCAAAGAAAATTGAGAAAAATGTAGCAACAGCAAGCGCATATGGTGGAATACTAATAGGGCACATTAATGTCAAAATTATCGCTGTAACCCAACCAAATGATCCACTTAAAAACGTTTTTACATAATTTAAATCAAATGTTTTATCTTTTTTCGTAAAAAATGAAAATGCAATTTCTGTAATTAATGCTACCAAAAGTGACAATAACATCAATTTTATTTCTTGTATTGCATACGAACTTCCAAATACACTATTATAGTATATTAATGAAAATCCAAACACCGCTAACAACGCAATCGTCAATTCCAACATAATTTGTTTTGTACTTTGACTTTGACGCAAGTTAGGTGATGCATTAAATGTAAATTTCATCGTTATCTCTCCTTACTTTTTCGTCATCATGAGTTGACGTTTTGCTATACGTACATTTTCTGTTACATTTAAACGAGATGGACAAATATATGTACACAAGCCACATTCGATACACTCATTTGCACATAATTTAGCCATTGCAACTTTATCTTTAGTTTTAACAGCTTGCGCAATTCTTACCGGTTGCAATCCTGCTGGACAATGATCACTACACTTTCCACAACGTAAACATGCCACACTATCAAATGGTTGATTAGCTAACACTGTAATTGCATTCATATTACGATCGATTACAAATTTATCATTTACAATTGTTTTTCCCATCATAGGCCCACCAGCAATTAATTTGACATCTTCACATGTATATCCGCCACACGCCTCAATGATTTCATTTACTGGCATACCCACTGGCACTGTCACATTTTGAGGTTTTTTTATAGCGTTACCAGATATAGTTAATGTTTTAGAAACAATACCTTCTCCATAAAGCAATGCTTTACCAAAAGCAATTGCCGTTGTTGCATTATTCACAACAGCTCCAACTTCTCCAGGTAATTTTTCATACTCTTTATGCATTAGCTCACGAACTAAAACACGTTCCCATCCCATTGGATAAACATCTGGAACAGCCACAACACTTACTCCTTCACATCCACTTACTGCATCTTGGCAAAATTTAATCAAATCTGGATGTGTTTTTTTAATTGCAATAACTGCTTCTTTTGCTTCAGCCATTTTTTTCATTGCTAAAACACCTGTTAGAAATTCTTCTTTATGAGATTGAATCATTTTATAATCAGCTGTAATAAATGGTTCGCATTCTACTGCATTAATAATAAGTCTCTCAACATTTTTTGCAAACTTATATTTAATATATGCTGGAAATCCTGCTCCTCCCAGTCCAATAATACCCGCATTCATCATAAAATCAATCAATATATTGCGATCTGCTTTTTTATAATCAAGCGGTTCGAAAGATTTCACTTTAGTATACTCTCCATCGTTTTCAATAACCAAATGCTCCACTGGCTTTAACGAAGAGTGCATACGTTTTTCGATACCTTTTACAGTACCCGAAACACTTGAAAAAATTGGAACAATATTTCGTTCATTACAAACTGCAATTTTCGTTCCTACACAAACCTTGTCGCCCTCTTTAACAAATACATCCAATTTTGTACTAGATCCAGATAATAACGGAATATAAACATATTTCGTATCTTTTAGTTCAAAAACATCTTCATGTTCTGTTAACTCTTTGTGACCCTTTATATGCTGACGCATTGCTCCTCTAAATAACGACATCACTGTCACCTTTCCTTTCTGTATATTAATATTATTACCACTATGTTATACCAGTAATAATCGCAAATTTGTACTACCTTAGTATATCATTTTCATATTCTGACATAAAGCATTTTTTAGAACAATTTCCTTTTCTACTCTAAAAAATATGTACTTTTTTTTATTTTTATCCAATATCTTCTAATTCTATTATTAAAATCATTGCATGTATTTATATTTTGTTTATAATAATTCCTATAAAGTAAGAGGTGGCAACATGAAAATACAGGAAATATTTAAAAATACAGTAACAATGAATTTTAGTGTTCCCTTAGCAATTACAGAATTAGGATTTGTATATTTAAATGATAATGGTATGTTTAATATCACTATAAACTGGAAGAATAGTAATTGTATTAACAAAACAATTACTGCTCAACAGTTATTAGATTTATTTGAACAACACTCCTCTTGTTATGAAACACAACAAGAGTATTTTGAAGAAAAAAAACTGGAAATGATCAACGAAATTAAAAAAATTCCGATCAATACAATTATTGAAACTACATAGTAAAGGAGTTATTATGAAAATTAAAAAAACATTATTATATTGTTGTTTGTCAAGTCTTTTATTTAGCGGATGTACAACAAAAAAAGACGGCTCAGAATTACAACAATATTCAATGACATCAACAACATTAGGCTTTGATACAGTAATTACTTTCACTGCATATACAAAAGATGAATCAACATTTAAAAACTATGAATCAATTTTAATGAAAGATTTCAAATATTATGATCAGTTATTTGATAAATACCATTCTTATGATACTATCAACAACATAAAAACCATTAACGATCAGGCGGGACAAAAACCTGTGAAAGTAGAAAATGATATTTTTGAATTATTATCTTTAGCAAAAGAATTTGATTCAATAAGTAATCATAAATTTTCCGTAACCATGGGTTCAGTATTAAATATATGGCACGATACTAGGACACAAGCTGAAAAAAATGATAAAGAAATCACATTACCGTCTATGGATGTTTTAAATGAAGCAAATTCTCATACCGGTTGGAACTTTGTAGAATTAAATGAAAAAGCTAAAACAGTTTTTATCAAAAACAAAGATACACAACTTGATGTTGGTGCTATCGCTAAAGGATATGCAGTTGAAAAAATTGCAAAGAAGCTCGAAAAAGCTGGACTAGAACATGCCATTATAAATGCAGGAGGCAATGTTCGATTAATTGGAACAAAACCAAATAATAAACCATGGAGTGTAGGTTTACAAATTCCTGATCAAAAACAACTTTCAACAGAGTCTTTAATTTCTCTATTAATAAAAGATTCAACATCATTTGTAACTAGTGGTGATTACCAAAGATATTTTGAATATAATGGAGAGCTCATGCATCACATTATCGATCCATCCACTCTAATGCCAGCAAGATATTGTAGAAGTGTTACTGTAATCACAAAAGATAGTGGGATTGCCGATATGCTATCTACAACACTATTTACAATGTCTTATCAAGATGGAGTCAATTTTTTAAAACAATTAAAAAAAGATAAAAACATCGAAGCAGAAGCTATTTGGGTTTATGATGACACTATTTTACCTGATAGCGATGTAAAAACATTATATAAATCCTCAGATTACTATTTATTATTTACAGACGGTGTAAAACAAATGATTAAAGAAAAATAAATATACTATCATTTTTATTTTTCTCACAGAATTGTTAGTCCTTTTTAATAAAAATTTTTTTAATAATATTGTTTTTTATTCTTTCTTCTTATATATAATTTTAATAAAAAAAAGATAATATTTTTTGCTTTTAGAAAAATATTATCTTTTTTTATTATTTGTTACTTACTAATTGGAACTTCAGTAATAATTTTTTGTGTTTTCTTATACAAATCATCAATATTTAGATGTTGTCCATCAACACCATTTAAACCATGTTTTTTTGCTAAATTCGGCGTATAATCTTTTAATTTGTATACTGCAAAATTTTTGCGAGTACTAATAATATCTGTAGAATCTCCTGTGTAATGTGTAATCAACGGTTCCCAAATTACATTTTCTACAGTAATCTTTTTAGTTTCATAATTTTGAACAAAATCAAATTGAATCATTCCGCCTAGAACATTATCAACTTCTAGCATTCCACTTAAAAAATTTCCTAATGAATATACAACTAGCATTTTATTTCCATTTTTTCCAGTTATCCATGAGACAGGTTGTATAACATGAGGATGTTCACCAACAACAACATCTACTCCTAAATCAGCAAATAATTGAGCATAGTGTTTTTGAAAATCGTTTATTTCATGAACATTTTCATCCCCCCAATGGGCTGAAACAATTATGACATCACTTATTTTTTTTGCGGCTACTACATCTTTCTTAATTTGTTCATCATCAAAATATGCAACACTATAATCATTAGGTGGCATAATACCATTCGTGCCATATGTATATGCTAAAAATGAAAATTTAATTCCTTTTCGTTCAATGACACGTATCGTATCACGATCTTGTTGCGAAACATATGTCCCTGCACTAATAATACTTGGAAATTTACTCCAAATATCTGCAGAATTGTTAATTCCTAATTGATATTTATCTAACGAATGATTATTGGCTGTATTAATAATATCAAAACCTGTATCCACTACATCTGCAGCCATATCCTTAGGGCAATTAAATGTTGGATATCCACTAATTTCTAATTCATCCCCACCTACTATTGATTCCTGATCAATATAAGCCAAATCAGCATATTGAATATCTTTTTTCACCGGTTCATACATAGATGAAAAATCATATTTTCCATCACCATATTCGCCTTTCTTACAATCTGCTTCATTATAAATCACTTCATGAATTAAATTATCCCCTACTCCAACAAAAGAAACCGTTGTATCTTTAGATTTTTCTTGATCAGGTAATTTTGACTCATGATTTTTTCCAACACCGCATCCTACTATAATTAAACACATAAACAATAATATGAACTTTTTCATTATTTTTCCCTTCTTGCAATATATTCATCTAAAGTTAATCCTGATTGAGTAATCTTCTTCGCTGCATCTATTCCTACATAGCGAAAATGCCATGATTCATACTGATATCCCGTTATAGTTACTTTATCCTTAGGATAACGAAGAATAAATCCATATTTAGGCATATTTTCTAAAACCCAATCATAATATTGCGAATTTTCTATTTCATTAAATGGCTCATCATTAATAGTTATATCAATTGCTAAAGCAGTATTATGCTCACTTTGACCTGGTCTTGCATAATATTTATCAGCATATTCTTGACCATTTTCATGATAATAATAATTATATAAGTTTTGTTGATACTCTACGCTACGATAACTTGCTATTGCTTTGATATTGATTCCTTCTTTTTTACCTGCTTCCACAAGTTTTTCAAAAGCATCTGCAGCTTCTTTATGCAAATACTGAGTTTCTGTTTGACATGAATAATCTTTACCAATGACGCAAGCATTTGGAGTTTTAACTAAATTATTTGGAACGTAATTATCTGATAAACGATGATACTTGTTAACTAACATTAATATATCATCTGTATTTTCAATAACGTCTACATCTCCATACACCGGTTTATCCAGTCCTATGTTTACATATGTTACTATATCTTCAACACTTTTTTTCTTATCATCAAAATCTATATAACGCTCTACTTTAGATTCATCAAAATATGGTAATTTTAAAAATTCTGAAATACGTTTTGCGTCATACCCTGCATTTATAAAAGCTGTTGCTGATTTTAAATTGTTTTTTGTATCAATCGCGCAGTAAACTGCCCCTTTATCTTTAACTACTTGATCTCCACTAGCAATAATAGCATCCAAATTATCGCATGTTTTAACATCACTGATACCATATTTCTTTAGCGTATTCTTTGTTTCACTTTTACACCCAATAACCATAGGAATAACTAACATTAACATCAATAAAATCTTTTTCATAACTCCACCTCACATTTTTTATCATTATGCTCTTTCCTTACAACTTTCAAAAACCAGAAAAATAAACGTATATTCCATTATTATAGAAATAATTTATATATAGTCACCTTTTATAACTATTATCCTCGAACGCAGAATTTAATTCATGCTCCTCAATTTGTGAACATATTCAGAACTATCTTTATTATCATACAATCTACATTAATCACCAATCAATCTTTATAAATATATTCTTCTTTTCAGATTATTTAAACGTTGTTCGAAATAATTCACACCATATAAACATTAGACTTTTAAATTTGATAAAAGTTCTACTATGATATCAGTTAACCACATATGATTCACCTTAACCAAATAACGATACCATCACCATTTTTTTAAATTATTAGATTTTTGATTTTACATTTACCTTTTATACTTTAATTTCATTATAGCATTATCCACCATTTAATTATAGACCAAATTTCTATTTATAAGATCAATATCACTTACCGCACCAACGTTCTACTAGCACTAGTTTGTTAGTTTACTACATTTTCGGTACTACTTACAACTAGATTTTCACTAGTTAGACACATACCATGTCTAGTACACAATGAAAGCACTTTATAAAATTATAAAGTGCTTTTTTACTAATTATTCGATATTAACGTCTTTTCTCCATATCTAATAGTTGTTTTTCAACAATAGCATATTGTGCCTTATATCCTTCTAATTTTTCTTTTTCTGCGTTTACCTTAACTTCTGGTGCTTTATTAACGAAATTTGGATTACTTAACATTCCTTCACCACGTTTAATTTCTCCTGTTAAACGTTTTAATTCTTTCGTTAATTTTGCAATTTCTTCTTCTACATTAATAATTGCAGCTAAAGGAACATTTAACGTACCATTTAAAATTGGACGTATTGCCATTTCTTCTGAACGATTTTCACTTACCCAAGTTGCATGACACATTTTTTGTAAAATTGCATTGATTTTAGCATCACATGGAATTACTTCATCATTTTCATTCTTAATAATAACTTCAATATCCAAACTTGGTTTTAAATTATAATCAACTTTTAATCCACGTACTGCTTCAATCATTGTAAGCAATTGCTTTACTGATACCATTTCATCTTCAGTCATTTCGACATCTACAATTTCAGGCCATATTTCTTTATTGATACTTTCCATTGCATGAGGTAAAGATAAATAAATTTCTTCTGTTACAAACGGCATAAATGGATGTAACATACGTACAATACCACGTAGAATAATAACTAATGTAGAACGAGATGCTTTTACAGTTGTCTCATCATCACTTTGTAATCCTGCTTTTGATAATTCAATATACCATGAACAGAAATCATCCCATACAAAACTATATAGCTCATTTCCTACTAATGCAAACTCATATTTTTCCATATTTTCTGTTACATTTTCTAATACTTCATTGAATCGTTTTAAAATCCATTTATCAATAATTGAAGCATTTGTAATGTCAACATCTTCTAATATAAAGTCTTCTCCTAATTGCATTAATGCAAAACGTGATGCATTCCAAATTTTATTAATGAAATTCCAACTAGACTCTACTTTTTCTTCAGAGAAACGTAAATCTTGTCCTGGCGTAGAATTTGTAGTTAAGAAGAATCGTAAAGAATCTACACCATATTTTTCAATAACATCCATTGGATCAATTCCATTTCCTAAAGATTTACTCATTTTTCTTCCTTGAGGATCACGTACTAAGCCATGAATCAATACATCCTTAAATGGACGATTATTCATACAATAACGTGTTTGGAAAGCCATTCGAGCAACCCAGAAGAAAATAATATCATATCCAGTAACTAATAAATCATTAGGGAAGTAACGTTCTAAATCTGCTGTATTTTCAGGCCATCCTAAAGTTGAGAAAGGCCATAACGCACTTGAAAACCAAGTATCTAAAACATCTTCATCTTGTTGCCAATTTTCGATATCTTTTGGATCTTCCATTCCAACATAAATTTCACCAGTTTCTTTATGATACCAAGCAGGAATTCGATGACCCCACCATAATTGACGAGAAATACACCAGTCTTCAATATTTTCTAACCATTGATGGAATGTTTTTTCAAAACGTTTTGGATAAAAATTAATACGTTGATCTTCAATTTCTTGATTTTTTAACACTTCTTTTGCTAACGGCTCCATTTTAACAAACCATTGTTTTGACAAATATGGCTCTACAATAACTCCTGTACGTTCAGAATGTCCTACTTGATGCATATGTTTTTCAATATGATCAACAACACCACTAGCTTCAAAATCTGCAACTAATGCTTTACGACATTCAAATCGATCCATACCCGCATACTTACCACACATATCATTCATTGTACCATTTGGATGCATACAAATAGGCATTGGTAAATTATATTTTTTTGCTAATGCAAAGTCATTAGGATCATGAGCAGGAGTACATTTCATAACTGCTGTACCAAAACTCATATCAATATAATCATCTGACATAATTGGTAATTTTTCTCCATTAGCAGGATTCATTGCATGCATTCCTACAATATCTTTATATCTTTCATCATCTGGATGTACAAAAATTGCTTGATCCGCAAACATTGTTTCAGGTCGAGTTGTTGCAATTATTAATTCTTTTCCTGTTTCTACAATTTTGTATTTAAAATAATACATCGCACCTTCAATCTCTTTATGAATAACTTCAATATTTGAAAGTGCTGTCATAGCTTCCGGATCCCAATTGATAATTCTTTCACCTTGATAAATTAAACCATCTTTATATAAGTCAACGAATACTTTACGCACCGCATGACTCAATCTATCATCAAGTGTAAATCGTTCTCTAGTGTAATCTAAAGATACTCCCATTTTTGCCCATTGCTTACGAATAGTAGATGCATATTCTTCTTTCCACTCCCAAGCACGATCTAAGAATTTTTCACGACCAATATCATAGCGCGAGATTCCTTCATTTTTTAATCTTTGATCAACTTTAGCCTGAGTTGCGATACCTGCATGATCCATTCCAGGTAACCATAACATATCATATCCTTGTAAACGTTTATACCTTGCAACAATATCTTGTAATGTTGTATCCCAAGCATGTCCTAAATGCAATTTACCAGTTACATTTGGTGGTGGAATTACAATACAATAAGGGTCTTTAGATAAGTCTCCAGCTGTAAAATAACCTTTTTCAACCCATGTTTTATAATGATCTTTTTCAACTTTTAAATGATCATATTTTTGATCTAATGCTTTTGTCATTTTACTTCCTCCATTCTTCTTTCAAAATAACAAACTCTACAATATCGTGATAAAGTCCATCGCTCAACTTTTCTGCCTTTTTTAAAATTTGTAATTTATGAAAACCAAATCTTTCTAAAACACAAATACTTTTTATATTTTCAACAGCAACATATGCAAAAACCTTATGCAATTCTAACTGTGAAAAACCTATATGTAAAAGCTCTGTTAGTGCTTCTGTCACATACCCTTTTCCCCAAAAATTAGGATGTAACACATAAGCAATTTGCGCACAATGTTGACGAAAGTCATGAAAATATATGTGACCAATTACCTTCTCTACTTCTTTTTCGACCATACACCAAACTTGTGGCTCTTCCATTTCTGTATATGGTAAATAGGACGATTTTAAGATGTATAGTGTATCATCAACATCGATATGCGGAGTATAATTTAAAAATTTTGTTACCTTAGATAATTTACAATATTCATAAATGTCGCATACATCTTCTTCCTCTAATCCTCTAAGATATAAACGTTTCGTTTCTTTATCTGGCATGCGCAATGTAATCATTTGTTCACCTCATAAAAAAAACGTCCTACATAAGGACGTAATCAAACGTGGTACCACCTTACTTCACATACAAAGTATGTCTCAAACACAGATAACGGCGTGCTCCCGATTGTACCTACTTTTTCAATTCAATACAACTACTCCAAGACTACATTCTATAGTTCTTCACACTTTTTTCCACCAACCAAAAGTTCTCTTTGCTTTAGAATCTATATACTCCTTCTCTTCAACATATGTGAAACTATTATAATAAAAATATAGTCTTATTTCAACCTTTTTTAATAATTTACTAAGGTAATATTACCAATGTTTTGATTTGAATTTCTTTTTGATGATTACAATTTCTCAACGTAGCTTCATCTACTCCATACCTGTGCGCAATACTTGCATATGTGTCACCTCTTTTTGCAACTACCATTCGATATGATGTATATGTTGTATTAGCATCTTCAAATACATCCTCAAATTCTTTTTTATCATCTGTTTCTTGTTGATTTTCTCGATTAACTATATTGCTATTTTTTACAGAATCCAAGCTGTCATTTCTATCATTTTCTACTAATCCATTTGCATTCATCACAACAGTAACAAAGACACTATGATTTTGCACCTCTCCACAACAAGAATCTACAGATAATATAAAACCGTCTTTTTGTAGCTTTTCTCTCGGTGCGAACACATCCATTTGTAATATTTCTTGAAAATCAATACTTTGGTTTTTGTTAGTTTCATAAGTTCCTTTAATTAATAATGGACCAATCGCTCTTACTCCACCATCTTCTTTTATATATTGTAATTCCGTATCTGCTTTTATTTGAATTAGTTTTTTAATTTCATCCTTATATTCAAATTGTTTTTCTATTTTCATCGTTTTCATTTTAATTCCTCCTATTTTTATATATGAATAACTTCAATAAAATATTCTATGTGAAAATAAAAACAACTTTTCTATAATGAATTTTCTTATTTTGTGATAAAATAATATATGAAAGAAATGAGGAATACTATGATTAAAATTGAAAGATATAATGTTATGAATTTTGAAAATGCAATTCGTGGTGCAAGAAACCCTATGAATAGCTGGAATCGTATGGATTCATCTTACGACGAAAATGGTAATTTTATTATGGGACCAAATGATTTATCACTTACAACACGTTTAGCTAAAGCAGGTACTGATCATCGTAAATTTATGCGTCAAATTTTTGTTTCTGTTGACTTTACTGCACCCTTATATTGGTGGAAAGAATATGATACATATAAAGTGGCTACAGTTGCAAATTCAACAAGCACTATGCATAAAATCGCAAGTAAGCCTTTTGAATTAGATGATTTTTCTCATGATCACATGAATGATAAAGCATTACAGTCTCTTCAATCAACAATTGAGACACTTGAAGAATTACGCTTAGATTATTTACAAACAAAAGATAAAACTATTTGGTATAGCATGATTCAATTACTCCCAAGTAATTATCATCAAATGCGCACATGCACATTCAATTATGAAACATTAATGAATATTTATTATGCTAGAAGAAACCACAAACTTGATGAATGGCATCATGTATGTGATTGGATTTTAACTCTACCTTATGCAAAAGAATTAATTTTATGTAAAGAAGATTAATCTATCAAAAAATTATACTTAAAAAGTTAAATAACCCTATTTAAATATATGGATGTTTAACTTTTTTTATTTATAAAGCTACATTTAATTTTAATGGTGTTTTATGATTGTTATACCTATTGTGTAATAATGCACTATATAATAAGTTCATCAAGGAGTTGATGAATATGAAATATGTAAAAAGAACAAGCATGGATATAGATAAATGTGTTGAGGTTTTAATGAATCAATATCCTTTTGAGGATATACAGAAATTTTACAATAAATTAGATCAGGAAATTTTAAAAACTGAATTGCTTCA
>JARHZK010000257.1 GCA_029258245.1 Longicatena sp.
GATTAGTTGAAAAAATTCGGTGGAATGATCTTTCTGTTGATGATCTAGTGAATCAATTTCTTCAAGATTTGATTTATGGAGAAAAAAGTAGCGGAAGCGATGAATGTTGTTTAGCAAATGAATATTATGATCGAACATTCTTCATGACTACTGAATTAGGTTCTACAGTATTATCAAGACATGGAATGGAGGCAATTATAGATATTGCATTTAGTTTAGATTTTATAGTTGATTCTGTGGATGATATGAATGATATTAGCAAGGATAAATATTCATTAGAAGAACTAAAGTCTATATTTGATGAACCAATTTCAGAAAATTATGAGGAATTAAAAAAGGTAGCATATGACTCTGTATATGAAGAATGCTTATCACATAAAAAATCAATTGATGAATATCGTGATGAAATTTCACTTGATGATGTAATGAAAGAGGTTGAAACATTAAAGGAAAAATATGACGATTGTATCACAGAGGGAGATTACGGCATAGACAGATGGAGAAATGCATTTGCTGATTTAGAAAAAATCAAGAAAGATAATTAAAAATGGAAAGAGGTATAGTATGAGTTTTTTAGATGTTGCGAATATTGATGAAAATGCAGAAGAAATGAGTTCTTTAACAAAGCATATGTCAAATGGTGAAAAGGAATTAAAAATAAGTGTTAAAGAAATTAGAATGAATCCTAATAATTTTTATGCCCATATTGAGGCAGATGATGAAAATCGCTTGATTGAAGATTTAGCACAAATGATTTTAGAAAATGGTCAAGACAGTAATGCTGTAGTTTATGAAGATACTTCATTGAATGATGGTAAGAAGTATACACTGATTGCTGGGGAACGTAGGTGTAAAGCAATTGAATATAATTTTAAAAATGGTGGTGGAGATGGAATGATAAATGTTAAAGTCATAAAGAAGCCATTAAACGAGGATGAAGAATTATTAAGATTAGTTAGGAACAATTCCAATAGACCTAAGAACAAGGATATTATTCGTGCTGAAATAAATGCAATGGATAAAGTATATATTTCTTTAGAAAGGGAAGGAAGGAAACCAGATGGCTTAAAAAGAGATTGGATTGGAAAACAAATTGGTTTGAAAGGAAGACGGGTTCAAGAATATTTAACAGGAAACGAAGCTAGTAATGAGTCAAATCAAGAAGATGAACCAGAAGTGATAGAAGAGCCGAATGTTAAAAAGGATAGTTTAAAGGATAAATTAACAGAAGCGGAAAAAGAATACTTAAAAATGATTGTACAGAATTTAACTGATAGTACAGGACGTAAAGCTAAATATAATGTGACAGCAAAGGAAATATGGATAAGCTTTAGTGCTTCAGATATGGATGAAATTGTAGATGTTTTGAGTGATTTAGGATTTGACAAAGTAGGAAATTGGAAAGAATAAGGAAAGATGAGGAAAATCATATGAATAAAGTTATTAATGTTTTAAGCCATAAAGGCGGGTGTGGGAAATCTGAAACGGTATTAAATATTGCATATGGGTTAGCAGAAAAAGGAAATAAAATTTTAGTGATTGATTGCGATCCACAATGTAATTCAACAAGTATCTTATTGGCAGATAAGCCATTGAAAGAAAGTGAGTCTGATTTATTTTTAGATTTATATAAAAAATTTGGAGGAGAAACGTCAGGTGATTTTAACTCGGCAATTAGAGCTTTAAAAGAATATGTTGAGCAAAGCAGAGTGACTCATGACATTCATGATGTTTTAGAAAATAAATGTAATCCACAAGAAGCAGTGTATGAAACACGATATGAAAATATTGATATCATGCCATCAGGTACTGAATTATCATTAACAGATTACCAATTGAAGAGTTTATCTTTAAATCCATATCAAGCTTTAAGAATTGCTTTGGCAAAATTAGAAAAAGATTATGATTATATTATTATTGATAATCAACCATTTAAAAATGCATTAACATTTAACACAATTGCATCTTGTACTAAAGAAAAGGATTTAATTGTCATTCCAACGAAAATCAATCGTGGTGGATTAGAAGGAACACATGAGACAATTCAAACCATTATGGAATGGTTAAATGCAGAGAAATTACCATTGGATATTAAAATATTAGCAACAATGACAAATCGAAATAAAATTGATACAACGTGGTGTAAAGCATTAAAAGAGGCGTTTGGAAATTTAATGTTTGATACATCTATTAGATACCAAGCTAAACCAGTTGAAGATGCTTCTATGAAAAAAAGAATTTTATTAGAAACAACAAGACAAGGTGTTGCGGAAGATTATTTAAATTTGGTTAATGAAATTGCTATGTTGTAGAAATAGAACATGGCAATGTTGCCATGTTGTTATATAACAATTGATAAAGAAAGAAGAGGATATATTATGAAAAATAATGTTATGCAAAAAAAATTAATTGAAGATGTAAAAGGAAATTGTAAAAACCCAGATAGAAAACTTTATTATTTGCTTGATGATAAAGATAATCGCATTATTCAAATGGCTGTAGATATTCAAAATTTTGAAAATGCAGATTTCAGTAATAACGATGTTAAAGAAAAATTTGTAGCTTATAATTATGCGATTCAATATTTGCAAGAAATGCAGGAAAATCCAGCAGATATGAAAAAAGAATTTGATAAATATTTCATTGGCGGATTTTATTCTATGTTAATCGATTTAGATAAAATCAGTACAAAAGAAAATTGGTATAAAAATCGAAGAAATGATTGGGATGATCTAAAAGATTTTATTGCAAGGATGTGGGGCAATCATATGCAATTATATGCCGATGAAAAGCATTTTCGTGATGTAACAATTGAAGATTTGGAAAATGAAGATTTTGATGAAACCCATTGGGAAGAATTAGGGAAGTTAAAGGAGACAGAAAATTATGAGTTTAATTAAAAAATCTCTATCTGCAATAATTTATATATCTTTAGTATTACTAATTTTATCTTGTTTGAGTGGTTGCACAAAGCTGTCAGAGTGGTTACATTTAGCTGAAGCAGAAGAATATAAACAAATGAGTATAAGTGAGATAAAAGATTCGTGCATAATTAAAGAAAAAGATATAGGACGTGATGATAAATACGTAAAGGAATTGAGTGTGGTTGAAGATAAATTATATGAATTAGATGAGGATGCTAGTAACTTAGTTGTAAAGTATTATAAAAATAAATTAAAGCAATTAGAGCATGAATTCTGTGAAATTCAAAAGTGAATTAGTAAAGGTGCGATATAGAGGTTAAAGTATGAAAAAAATTGATGATTATAAAAGAAAATTCAATTTATCTATGACAATTGCGTGTCATGTTGAAAAATAGTTGAATTGGAATAGGAAATGCAGGAAGAACAATATGGAAAATAAGTTAAATGAAAAAAAAGAATGGGAAAGTAAATGTAAAACAATAGTATGTGGTTATGTACGTGATTATCGATTTACATATTTTGGGAAAAAAACATATGATGACAAAACGATTATTCAATTATCTGTATATGTTGCGATTGGAACTGATCAAAAAGGTAATGAAACAAAACTTGCAGAAGCATTAAAGAATAAAAAAATAAAATTAAGTGATACATACAAAGTAACATTTATAAAAAATGGAAATGTAAAAATCAAGAGAAATAAGCTACTACATCAAATTTTTAAGTATATTTTTAAATTAAATTTAAAAGCAGAAATTGTTGGATATGCCTTAAAATTTGTTCCAAAGGAAAAAATAGATACTATATGTATATCTTCTATGTTTGCATTAGATGATATATTTGAAACGATTGATGTAACCAAAGAAGAATTTGAAAATATTGTTAAGGGTGATATTGACTTGATTAAATAGTAAGGAACGTGATTTTAAATAGCTAAAATAAAAGAGGTGGTCTTAAGTGAATAAACAAGAAGTTGATTTTATAATAAAATTAATTGATTTATACACAGTAGAAAAAGAATATAATAGAGATTGTTTTTCTAAACAAATTACAGAAGAGAATATTATTAAATTAAAAGAAGATATAAAGAATATGTTTCAAGAATGAACTAGTGATAATATTTGAAATATAAAATGTAGTTAATATTTTGATTAAATAAATGATAAAATTCAAATTTTACTTTCATGGAGCATATGGCAATATTGCCATGTTTCAAGATTGTATATAAGAGTATTGAGAGGCAATAAAATGAAATATAGAATTGGATATGATTATTATTGGAATTATTTTGGTGATTTAAAATATAAAGACAGAATTGTAAGAGGAGCAAATATTAATGTTTTGTTTTCACCAATATTTGAATGCAGTGATGATGTTGATAATACTCAACACTATCTTCCAGATCAAAAATATGAAGGAAATTATTTGTTTGAATATTTTAAACCGACTTTTAATAAAAAAGCAAGTTTGAATTTGAACCTACATATTTAGGATTAAAATTAAAAAAAGCTATTTCGTTTGAAATAGTAGGATATGAGCTGAGCGTTGAGGCACAGCCTGATAATGAAGTTAAAGGTTTTTTATCTTCAGAACCTTTGGCTATATCTGAAAATGAGTTTATGCAAATTTTTCAAAAATGTCATTTTGAAGACTTGCAAACGACAGCATATTTTACTAAAGAAATTAAATAGGAAATATAGAAAATTATAAATGTCATGAAAAATCGTTACATATTAAAATGATTTTGGAGGAAATAAAAAATGAAATATAACAAGGTATATGATATACAGCATCCACCTATAAAAGAATGTCCTTATTGTGGTTGTAAGGAATTATATTTTACAGAGCAATATAGAGGAGTGAGTGTAATTAATATTGATTTAGATGATGATGTAATAAA
The DNA here is from genome assembly GCA_029258245.1 of Longicatena sp. Lineage (GTDB taxonomy): Bacteria > Bacillota_I > Bacilli_A > Erysipelotrichales > Erysipelotrichaceae > Longicatena_A. Next base: position 4,825 of record JARHZK010000257.1, read on the forward strand.
GCCAGATTTTAGTGAGATGTATAATGATGCAGAAATAGTCAGAAGATCTAAATATACTTATTGTGCTGGATGTAAAAAAAGATTATTTAGAATTGAATAGTATTATAGGGGAGGAGCAATAATGCAAGCAAATAATATAGTACAGTTATGTGGTAGATTAATTTCGGTTTCAAAAATTAAGGGTGAAGGAAATCGTAAAAGAGTAAATGGAGCAATATCCGTAAAAACACGTAAAAAAAATAAAGAAACGGGATACTACGAAAATGAAATATTCAATTTTACGGCATGGGGAAATATAGCAGATAGAATTGTTACATATGCTGAAGTCCAATCAGAAATTCTAATTATTGGAAGTCTACATATGAATGAGCAAATAATCTCAGTGGAAGTGATTGATGAACGTACAGGAGAGCATTCTATTAAAGACAAAAAATTTCAATTTGTAGATATCAATGTAGAAGATATTCATTTTATAAATTCAAAAAATAAAAATAAAATCTCTAATCCAGAAGAGAGATTAAGAGAAAATTTAATAAAGTCAGATACTCAAAATGAGAGTATAGAAAATAGTACAAAACCAAATGATTCGGATGATGTCATGGAAACAGAAGGTTCTGATCCAAATTTATTCTATCCAAGTTTATATGATGTATAGAAATCAGTAATATACATTTATATTGAAGAAGGAAGGTACTTGATATATGATTATAATGATTTTATCATTAGCATTATGTATAGGCATTCTTATAATGATTTATGTATGTTGTGTTGTTGCACATAATGCAGATGAAAAAGAATATGTTAAATATATTAATAGGACAATAAAGTAAAAAAAGGAGTTGTTTTGTATGAAATCAAAAACGGAGTTAATTAAAAAGTATGCCGACATGACAGGACTCAATCAAAAAGATGCAGAAAAAGCATTCAATGCATTTGTGAATCTAATCAAGAATGAAGTAAAAGAAGAAGGTATGTGTTCAATTCATGCTTTAGGAAAATTTGAAGTTAAAGAAAGAACGGAAAGAAGTGGAGTAAATCCACAAACAAAAAAAGAAATAGTTATTCCAGCAACAAGGACTGTTAAATTTAAAGCTGCAAAAGATTTTAAAGAAATCGTGAAGTGATTTAAGAATAGGGGTGAATCATATGGGATTAAAAGGACAAATGGGTACTAGTTTAGGTGGAAATATCGTTTATACACGTAAATTGAATCCCTATACTGTAAATTGCAGAAATTGCAAAAATTGTAAGCAAATTAAAATGAAAGATGGTATTACAAAAAAACCATGGTGCAGAGCTTTTAATTTTTATATAGGTGATACATCTAATGCTAAAGTATGTAAAGAATTTCAAAAAAGAAATAGTACATATAAAAAAAGAAAAAATAAGGTTACAAAAACAAAAAGAACTAAATCTGTAAAATAGGAGGAAATAAGATATGAAAAAATTATTAACGTTAGCAATGGTAGCAGCAATGCTTACAGCATGCGGATCTAAAGGATTGAAAGTAGAAGCACCAAAAACTATGAATGCAGAATATGGTGAAGAATTAAATAAAGATAAATTGTTTGATGCAAAGAAATCAGATAAGAATGTTGAAGTTAAAAAAGTAGATGGATTCGATAAAGCAAAACTTGGAGAACAAAAGGTGAAAGTGACTTTTTCTGATGGAAAGGAAGAAGTAGTCAAAGAAATCAAAATCAATGTAAAAGATACAAAAGCTCCAGTATTCAAAAAGTTCTTAAAAGAGATCCGTATTGAAAAAAATGCAGAAAACGTAAATATCAAGGATTATTTTAATGTAGAAGATAAAAGTGAAACGGAAATAAATATCGACTTAAGCAAGATTAATTTTAGTAAAGCTGGAAAATATGAAATCGAGGTTTCAGCAAAAGATAAACACGGAAATAAATCAGATGTAAAGAAATGTGTTGTCATCGTTGTAGATAGAGAAGAAGCAGTAAAAAATGGATTGACGGCAACAAAAGACGGACATATCCCAATGTCAAAAGAAACGAAGAAAAAAGGTGTAACAATTAAAAAAGCTGAAGATAAGATTGAACAACCAGTAAAAGAAGAATCAAAAAAAGAAGAAACAGAAAATAAACCAGTTGCAAAACCAAGCACAGACAGTAAGCCATCAAATGATTCAAAACCACAAGAGGTTAGTAGACCAACCAATAAACCAAGTCATAATGGAAATAATTCCAAACCATCACATCATGAACATCATTGGGTTGCTCAATATAAAATAGTCCATCATGAAGAAAAAGGACATTATGAAAAATATGAAGTTCAATCAGCTTGGGATGAGAAAAAACCTATCATTCATAATATTTGTGATGGATGTGGAGCTGATTTGAGTAAAGTTAATGATTATGATGAACATATGTATAAACATATGGTAAATAATGAACCAGCAGGACATCATACTGAAACAGTAGGATATAACACAATACATCATGAAGCTGTATATGAAAAGGAATATGTAGTGGATCAAAAAGCATATGATGAAAAGGTATTGACTGGATACAAATGCTCATGTGGAGTAACGAAATAGTATAAATGAAAAGGTTTTATGATAGAATTAGAATGGTAGTAATTTGAAAGATAGTATAGAAAAAGATTAATGAAAAAAGTAGAATTATCTATAAAATGTATTTATTTTTATCGAATGTTAAATGTTGGGTAATAAGAGTTGGAAGTGATGATATGGAAAAAGATAGATTGAAGGATTTTATAAAATTAAGAATGGATTTAAAAAATACGATTAATTCTATGTTGGATATGAAGATTGTAAAATTAGATCAAGAAAGAAAGAAGGTTGTTTTAGAATTTCCAGTAAAAGATTGGCAATTAAATCCATTTGATCATTTACATGGTGGAATCATTAGTACTATGATTGATATTACGATGAGTGCATCTGCATATTCATTTAGTCATGCTTCATCTACACCAACGATTCAAATGGCAATTAATTTTGTAAAGGGTGTACCAGATTGTTCTGTTCTTTGTGTGGAAGGGTATTGTGATCATGTAGGATCGAGAATGGCACAAACAAGAGCAATTGTGAAAATAAAAGGTAAGAATGAAATTGTAGCTACGGCAAATGGTTCTTATGCAATTAATAATGGGAAAAAATAGGAAAAATATTAGATTTATAGTGCATAAATAAAGAAATGTTGTACAATAATATAGTATTTAATTTGGAGGTATTGAGATGACTATAATTGAAAAATTAAGCGCTTTACGTTCTTTGATGAAAGAACGTAATATGGAAGCGTATTTTATTCCAACTTCTGATTTTCATGAAACAGAATATGTTGGAGAACATTTTAAAGCAAGAGCTTATATGTCTGGATTTACAGGGTCTCAAGGAGTGTTGGTTGTATGCCAAGGTTGTGCTGCTTTATGGACAGATGGTAGATATTTTATTCAAGCTGAGAACCAATTGGAAGGAAGTACAATTGATTTGATGAAACAAGGAGAAGAAGGAGTTCCAAGTGTAGAGCAATATTTGTTTGATCATATGAATGAAAATGCTATTTTAGGTTTTGATGGTCGTGTAATGAATACAGCATTGGTTGAAAAAATTGCTAAAAAATTAAGTAAAAAAAATATTACTTTTGCATGTCATGAAGACTTAGTTGGAATGATTTGGAAGGATCGTCCAGAACTTCCAAAGAAACAAGGATTTTTCTTAGAAGAAAAATATAGTGGAAAATCAACAAAAGATAAAATGGCAGATATTCGTAAAGAAATGCAAAAACATGGTGCACAGTATCATATCATTACAGCATTAGATGATATTGCATGGATTATGAATATGCGTGGTTGGGATATTTCGCATTATCCAGTCATGCTAAGTTACTTAGTAATTGGTATGGACAATGCAACAATCTATATTGATGAGGAAAAATTAACAGATGAATTGCGTAAAAATCTTGCAGATAATCATGTAGATGTACATGCGTATGATGCAATTTATGAAGAAGTAAAAGCACATCACGGAGTTGTGTTATTAGATAAAAATATCGTTAATTATGCAATTATTGAAAATTTAGATAAAGAAATTAAAATTGTAAATTGCCCAAATCCTAGTCAATTAATGAAATCAATGAAAAATCCAGTAGAACAAGAAAATAATCGTATAGTTCATATTAAAGATGCAGTTGCAATGTGCAAATTTATGTATTGGTTAAAAACAAATGTTGGTAAAGAAAGAATTACCGAAATTAGTGCAAGTGATTATTTGGAACAATTACGTAGAGATCAAGGATGCTTTGATTTAAGTTTTGACACTATTTGTGCATATAAAGACCATGCTGCTATGATGCATTATCATGCACAAGAAGATACAGATGTAGAATTACAACCTGAGGGAATGTTATTAGTTGATAGTGGTGGACAATACTTAGAAGGCACAACAGATATTACAAGAACTTTTGTATTAGGGTCTATTAGTGATGAAATGCGTTTCCATTTTACAACGGCATTACGTTCTAATATTGCTTTATCAAAAGCACATTTCTTATATGGTTGTCGTGGATTGAATTTGGATATTTTAGCACGTGGACCATTATGGGATTTAGATTTAGATTATAAATGTGGAACAGGACATGGTGTAGGGCATGTATTAAATGTTCATGAAGGTCCAAATGGATTCCGTTGGAGAATTGTTCCAGAAAGAAATGATAGTTGTGTATTAGAAGAAGGAATGACACAATCTAATGAACCAGGGGTTTATATTGAAGGTTCTCATGGAATTCGTCATGAAAATGAAATGGTAGTTCATAAAGGAAATAAGAATGAATATGGACAATTTATGCATTTTGAAACTATCACATTTGTACCTTTTGATTTAGATGGTATTGATGTATCTTTGTTAACAGTATATGAAAAAGCATGGTTAAATGATTATCATGCACAAGTATATGAAAAAGTTTCTCCATTCTTAACAGAAGATGAAAGAGAATGGTTAAAAACAGCTACTCGTAGTATTTAATTGAAATGAAAAAGCCACGTTAGGATACGTGACTTTTTTTTGTATGTGAGTATAATGGATATGTTGGTGATATTATGAAGTCGATATTAGTACCTATACAGTGTCAAAATTGTTTATTCAAAACAGAAATTATAAGTGATACCGTTGTAATTCCTGAATTTGAACCAGATTTACAAACAAAATTGAAAGATGGATCATTTTATGAATTTATATGTCCTCGATGTGGAACAATAATACATTATTATCATACTTGTATTTATCAAGATAAGAAACATCATTTTGTGTTGTTGATGAAGTCAAAAAAAGAACATAAATCAAACGATTATGAATTATATAAAAATGTAGATTTAATAAAAAGATATATTCGTGATGATAAAGAAATTGCGGAAAAAATAAAGATTTTAGAAGATGAATATGATGATCGAGTAATTGAATTTATAAAATTAAAATTATTGCTTCACATGCGTAAACAAAAACGTAATATTGAATGTATCCAATATTACGAAGATGACAAAGAAACAGAAACATTATGGTTTAAAATTTTAGAAAATAATAAAGAAGATACAATTGCAGTAACAATGGATACCTATAGAAAAGAACAATTGTTATTTCCTGCAATGGATACAAGTACCTTTTATGAAATTAATTGGCAATGGGCATTAGCTTTTTATAAAGAACTAATGAATAAATAAAAAAAGTTCAATCTCTTGAACTTTGTTTATATATTGGTGGAGCTTAGCGGGATCGAACCGCTGACCCCCTGCGTGCAAGGCAGGTGCTCTCCCAGCTGAGCTAAAACCCCATGT
>JARHZK010000258.1 GCA_029258245.1 Longicatena sp.
TCCGACTTTGAAAAATGGTGAACATGTTTTAATTAACGTTGCTGCATCTTATATGGATGATATAAATCGTTTTGATGTAGTTGTAGCAAAAAACAAAACAAATAATGATTTGTGGGTAAAAAGAGTAATCGCTTTACCCAATGAAACAGTTGAATATCGCGATGATCAATTATATATTAATGGAAAAGTTATGAATGAAATATTTTTAAATAAACAATATATAAAAGAAATGATAGAAAAAAGAAATACTGATAATTTTACGAATGATGTAGGCCCATATACTTTGAAAAGTGATGAATATTTTTTGGTAGGAGATAATCGAGTTAATTCAGCAGATTCTCGTATAGAAGCAGTAGGTCCATTTAAACGTAATCAGATTATTGCAAAAGGATTGATAATAATCTATCCATTTAATGAGATAAAATATATAAATTAGAATTGGATGATTTGATGTTAATTTGTATAAGATCTATACAAAATATAGTAGGAGGTATGTTATGAAAGAAACTAAAACTGAAAATATTTCATTTTCAACAACAAATATTAATTGGTTCCCTGGACATATGACTAAAGCAAAAAGAGAAATGCAAGATAAAATGAAAATGGTGGATTTGGTAATTGAATTAAGAGATGCAAGAATACCAAATGCATCAAAAAATCCAATGATAGAAGATTTGATACAAAATAAACCAAGGTTAATTGTTTTATCAAAAAAAGATAAAGCAGATGTGGAAATCACAAATCAGTGGATTTGTAAATTGAATGATGATACTACACAAGTTTTAGCATTAGATATAGTTAAAGAAAACATAACTCCAAAAATTGTGAAAGCTGTTCAAATGTTAATGGCTACCAAAATAGAACGAATGAAAAAACGTGGTATTCGACCAAGAGCTATGAGGGCCATGGTTGTAGGAGTTCCTAATGTAGGAAAGTCTACATTTATTAACAAAATCTCAAAGAAAAAAGTTGCAGTTACTGGAAATCGTCCAGGTGTTACGAAATCTTTACAATGGTCTAAAGTTAACAATGATTTAGAATTATTAGATACTCCTGGTGTATTGTGGCCAAAATTTGAAGATCAAATGGTAGGTGTTCTTTTAGGGGTAACAGGGGCTATTCGTGATGAAGTATTACCATTAGAAGAAATTGCAGCATGGGCAATGGATTTTTTAATACATAATAAAGTGGATCTTATAAAAGATAGGTATGATATTGAAATTTGTAATAATCCATATGAAATGCTTGAAAGATTAGCAATAAAAAGAGGGTATATGAAAAATCAAGAAATGGATGAAAAGCGTACAATTGAGACCTTTTTAAAGGAAATTCGCGATGATAAACTTGGACCAATTAGTTGGGAGTTCCCAGATGAACTGTGAAAATGAATATGAAATTGCATGGTGGAATGAAGGAAAAGAAAAAATAATTGGAATTGATGAAGCTGGAAGAGGTCCAATAGCAGGTCCATTGGTTGTTGCGGCGGTTTCTTTTCCTAAAAATTTTTCACATGCTGAAATCTATGATTCAAAAAAAATATCTGAAAAAAAACGAGAACAGTTGTACGAGGAAATCATTTCATTAGCAAGTGAATATCATATAAAAATTATTTCTCCAGAAATTATAGATGAACAAAATATTTATCGAGCAACACAAAATGCAATGTTAGAATTAAGTAATTCATTTGATTGTGCAGATGGAGTTTTAACTGATGCAATGCCATTGCCCAATGCATCATTAGATGTGATATCTCTTGTAAAAGGGGATCAAAAAAGTGTAAGTATTGCAGCAGCTAGTATTTTGGCTAAAGTCACAAGAGATCGGATTATGGTAGAATTTGATAAAAAATATCCTAAATATGGCTTTGCAAAACATAAAGGTTATCCTACAAAAGCACATATTGAGGCAATGGAAACATATGGTGTTATTGATGGATTTTACAGAAAATCATATAAACCAGTAGCCAAAATGTATCAAATGAAATTAGATATATAAATCGATTTTATTATTTTTTGATATCAAAAGATGAATATTGTTTATATTTCTAAATAAATTTATTAAAGAATTCAATTTTGTATAAGATACGATTGAATTCTTTTTTTATGTTTCAAATTTTTAATCCTTAATATACTATGTATTACTGAGTTTTACTAGTCTTGTAGATTAATCAGATTTAAAATTTTGTTACTTATAAGTGTTAAAATAACGATTATTTTTCAATATTTTAAAATCTAGTTTATAATCTAATTAATATTTACAATATGAATATAAAGGTAGTAATTTGATACTTTAATTATATGTGATTTTCTAATTTATTTATGTTTAAGAAAGCGGTGAAGTTAAGAAATATCTAAAACATCAATATATCCTATATTTTTTTAATAAGGAAGAAATCAATATTAATATTATTCTATTTAATAAATTTAAAGGTTATAAATGTTATTAGAATATATTATGTGATATATAGGAATTATGCAGAAAAATATTGGTGGTAAATCTTGTTTTATAAGATAAAATAAATTGTTCATTAAGTTTAAAATAATAATATTGCAAAAAAATAAGAAAAATAATATAATGAAGAAAAGGAGGATGATGTTAGGATGTTTACTTGGATAAAGGGAAATTCAAATACTTTAATTTTAACGTTATATCCTAACAACATTACTTTAAATAGTAGTGCAGCAATATATTTTCAAAATGTTAGGTGGTGTATGATAGGGACAGATCATGAAAATCTTAAATTGGCAATTAAACCAGTTACTAAAGAAGAAATAGATATGCACTTGGTAGATACTGAACAGTTACATAAAGTTTCTATTGGAAAGGGTTATGGAAGAATTAGTAATAAGATGGTTATAAATGAAATATCTGTATTATTAAATAGAACTATTGATTGTATAAAAATACATGCTTATTATGATGAAACTTCAAATATGCTAATTGCAAATTTAAATGATGAAATCCACAATTAGGAGGTGAACTAAATGACATTTATTTGGATAGGAGTTTGTATAGTAATGATTATTGCTGAATTGGCTACACCAACTGCATTAATATCAATTTGGTTTGCAGTTGGTAGTGTTATTGCAATGTTATTGTCCTTGTTGGATTTATCAATAGGAATTCAAATTGTATCATTTATTATTGTTTCTATTATTAGTATGATTGTTGTAAGGCCTATTGCTACAGCGTATTTAAGAGGGAATATAGTAGCTACAAACGCTGATCGTTGTATTGGTCAAATTGGTGTTGTAATGAAAGAAATCAATGAAGATGAGTGGGGAGAAGTTAAAGTAAAAGGCACATTATGGCATGCAATAAGCTATGATGATAAATGTATTGAAGTAGAAGAAAAAATAAAAGTAATTGCTATTGATGGTGTTAAATTAATTGTAAAAAAAATCCATTGATACTGAAAGGAGAATAGGAAATGATTAAATTTATTTTTGTTGTAATATTAATACTTATATTATTTGGGTTGTTAGGATATTTAGTTAGAATTGTTCCTCAAGCAAGTGCATATGTTACTGAAAGATTAGGTGCATATCATTCAACATGGACGACAGGAGTTCACATTATGGTTCCATTTTTCGATCGTATTGCCAATAAAGTTACATTAAAAGAAATTGTAAAAGATTTTGATCCGCAACCAGTTATCACAAAAGATAATGTAACTATGCAGATTGATACAGTAGTATATTTTCAAATCACTGATCCTAAGTTGTATACTTATGGAGTAGTCGGTCCAATTACTGCAATTGAAAATTTAACTGCAACAACATTACGCAATATTATTGGTGATTTGGAATTGGATGAAACACTTACTTCACGCGATATTATTAATACAAAAATGAGAGCTATATTAGATGAAGCAACAGATCCTTGGGGAATTAAAGTAAATCGTGTAGAAGTGAAAAATATTATTCCACCTCGTGATATTCAAGAAGCAATGGAAAAGCAAATGCGTGCAGAACGTGAACGTCGTGAATCTATTCTAAGAGCAGAAGGGGAAAAGAAAAGTGCAATATTAACAGCTGAAGGAGAAAAAGAATCATTAATTTTACGAGCAGATGCAAAGAAAGCTGCAATGATTGCAGAAGCAGAAGGAAAAGCAGAAGCGATGGAACGAATTTATGAAGCACAAGCTCGAGGAATTGAAATGATTAAAAATGCAAATCCAACTAAAGAATATTTGAGCTTGAAGAGTTTAGAAACATATGAAAAATTGGCAGATGGAAAATCAACAAAAATTATTGTTCCAAGTGAATTACAAAATATGGCTACTACATTAACAAATGTAGGAGAATTGTTATCAGTCGACAAAAAAGAGTAGTAGTACAACAGTATCAAACTAAGAAATATTTCAATAAGGAGCACGAATAAGTGCTCTTTTTTGATTGTATATTTTATATAAAATTAGACATAAGAATGAAAAAGACACGATTTCTAATATAATAAAGGATAGAAAATATTTGAAGTTAACAAAGTTATTTTAAAAAAACAAGCAATTCAATTGTTTGATTATTTAGTTTTTTTTTAAAATCAAGGTCATATAGTCGTATATATGATCCAAGACAGATATGAATAATTATATATTATAATTGATTTTTCAGAAGAGTAATTTTTATTGTAAATTTAATAATACTTTATAAGAGTATTTTTTTGATTTTTTACGTTTTTAATAGTTTTATTTCGTATATAAAGTGAGAGAGGAGTGAAATTGTGAAATTTCGTGAACAAATATTATATTATTCATATCGCTATGATGGGGATTGGAAAAAAATAAAAAAGGCAATTATGGATAATGAATCATGGAAAAGAATAGAAACAAAAAATCATTATATCACCATTTTAGACAAGGAATATCCTGCAAAATTAAGAAATTTAGAATTCCCACCATGGATATTATTTTATGAAGGTAATTTAACTCTATGTGAAACACCAATTGTAGCAATTATAGGAAGTCGTATGGCAACAACGTATGGATTAAAAGCTTGCAAAACTATTTCAAATATATTAAAACAAAGATATACTATTATTAGTGGACTTGCAAAAGGAATCGATTCAGAAGCACACAAAGCTGCTTTGACAAAACATACAATAGCAGTAATAGGATGTGGTCTAGATACTTATTATCCAAGAATAAATATGAATTTACAAAAACAAATTGCGCAAGATCATCTAGTTTTAAGTGAATATCCACCTCATGTGAAACCTCTCGCATTTCATTTCCCTTGGAGAAATCGAATAATTGCAGCACTTAGTCAAGGAATAATTGTGATAGAGGCAAGTATGCGTAGTGGGACAATGCTGACTGTTAATGAAGGGTTAGCTTTAGATATACCTATATATTGTGTTCCGCATTTATATGATAATGAAAAAGGAAAAGGAGGAAATTATTTAATAGCGCAAGGAGCTCAAATTTTAATAGATGAACAAGATATTATGATGATTTAGAAGAAAATGTTTGACAAATTCAAAAAAAAATCAAATAATAATGAACGTGTAGTTTAGCTTAGGAGGCTTATAATGAAAAATTTAGTTATTGTGGAATCACCTTCCAAATCAAAAACAATAGAAAAATATCTTGGAGAAGACTATCATGTTGTTTCTTCCAAAGGACATATACGAGATTTAGCCACAACAGGAAAAGGTGGATTAGGAATCGATATAGAAAATAATTTTGAACCTACTTATAAAATCAATTCTGATAAAAGAGCTGTGGTAAAAGAATTAAAAGCACTTGCTAAAAAAAGTGAACATGTTTTTTTGGCAAGTGACCCTGATCGCGAAGGAGAAGCCATTGCGTGGCATTTAGCGAATGTGTTAAATTTAGATATGGATGATGAAAACAGAATCATTTTTCATGAAATCACAAAAAAAGCTGTAATTGAAGCTTTTGACCATCCACGATCAATTGATCAAAATTTAGTAAAAAGTCAAGAAACAAGAAGAATGCTAGATCGAATTATTGGATTTAAATTATCAAAATTATTACAAAGTAAAATCAAATCCAAATCAGCAGGGCGTGTACAGAGTGTAGCATTACGTTTGATTGTCGAACGTGAAAATGAAATTAGAGCATTTAAAAGTGAAGAGTATTGGACGGTTGCAGCTAATATAAAAAAAGACAGAAAAAAATTTGTAGCTAGTTTAAATAAAATAGATGGGAAAAAGGCAGAATTAAAGAAGCAGGAAGATGTAGATGCTATTATTGAACGTTGTAAAGAATTTAGAGTTTCTTCAATTGAGAAAAAAGTAAGAAAAAAAGAACCGAAAATGCCATTTATTACATCAACATTACAACAAGAAGCGAGTACTAAATTGAACTTTGGAGCAAAGAAAACAATGCAAATTGCTCAAAAATTATATGAAGGGTTACCTTTAGCTGGTGGAGTTAATGAAGGGTTGATTTCTTATATGCGTACTGATTCTACTCGTTTATCAGAAGTATTTGTCAATGATGCAGAAAAATACATTGAAGAAACTTTTGGTAAGGAATATAAAGGAAGAGCTCGTCAAAAAAATAGTGAAAATGCACAAGATGCGCATGAAGCAATCCGTCCAACTAATATTTTAAATACTCCAGATAGAATAAAGCAGTATTTAACAAATGATCAGTATAAATTATATAAGTTGATTTACTCAAGAACGCTAGCATCGCTGATGGCAGCTAGTAAAAGCGATGTTGTAAATGCACAAATTGTATCGTCAGGATGCGAATTTAGTGCAAATGGATCTGTTTTAAAATTTGATGGTTATCTAAAAATTTATGGTGATTATGAAACGGTTAAAGATGAAATGCTCCCAGAATTAATTGAACAAGAAATGCTAGAAAATGTTGAGTTAGAAGGAAAACAACATTTTACTGAACCACCGTTACGTTATAGCGAGGCACGACTAATCAAAGAAATGGAAGAAAAAGGAATTGGAAGACCATCTACTTATGCAATTATTATTGATACTTTGCAGGCTAGGGGATATGTTTCTTTAGAACGTCCAAGTTCAGGTAGCAAGACAAAAGTATTTATACCATCGGAACAAGGAGAATTAACAGATAAAAAATTACAAGAATATTTTAAAGACATCATTAATGTGTCGTATACAGCCAATATGGAACATCATTTAGATGAAATTGCAGCAGGTAATAGGGATAATATCGAAGAAGTAAGAACTTTTTATGAACAATTTGAGCCAATGTTACAAAATGCATATGAATACATGGAAAAGAAAGAATTAGAACGCACAGGGGAGATGTGCCCGGAATGTGGCAGTGAGCTAGTTTATCGAATTGGAAGATTTGGTAAGTTTGTTTCATGTATTAATTTTCCAACTTGTCGTTATACAAAAAGTGAAAATGAAGAAGAAAATATTGAAAGTGATGAAGTTTGCCCCAAATGTGGTAGTAAATTAGTAATGAAAAAAGGGCGCTATGGTGCATTTTTAGCATGTAGTAATTATCCAGAATGTAAATATATTAAAAGTAACAAACAAAAAGAAGAACCAGTTCCTACGGGAGAAATATGTCCAGAATGTGGACATGATTTAGTCCAACGTAAATCACGATTTGGTACAACTTTTATAGGGTGTAGTAATTATCCAAAATGTAGGTATATAAAAAAAGAAGAGAAAAAGAAAAAAAGCGAAGAAGATTCAAAAGAGACTAAAAATAAAAATATGAAAAAGACAACAAATAAAACTCTAAAAAAAGAAAATATTGAAGAAGGAGATAAATAATGAATCAAGTTACAGTTGTAGGTGCAGGTCTTGCTGGATGTGAGGCATGTTGGCAATTAATCAATAGAGGGATTCCTGTAAAATTAGTTGAAATGAGGCCAGCTAAGTCTAGCCCTGCTCATCACACAAATCAATTTGCAGAATTGGTTTGTTCGAATTCATTAAGAAGCGATTCTATGCAGAATGCTGTTGGAATACTGAAAGAAGAAATGCGGCACTTAAATTCTTTGATTATGAAGGTTGCAGATGAGCATCGTGTTCCAGCGGGAAGTGCACTTGCTGTTGATCGCGAATTATTTAGCAAATCAATTACAGAGACATTGAGTAAACATCCCTTGGTGGAATTAGTGCATGAAGAAATAACAGAGATTCCCGAAGGACCAACAATTATTGCTACTGGTCCACTTACTAGTGATAATCTTAGCAAAGCAATACAAAATTTGACACAGGAAGATTATTTTCATTTTTATGATGCAGCAGCACCGATTGTTGAAAAAGATTCTATTGATTTTAATAAAGCTTATGTGAAATCTAGATATGATAAAGGAGAGGCTGCGTATATTAATTGTCCGATGACAAAAGATGAGTTTGATGCGTTTTATGAGGCTTTGATTAATGCAGAAACTGCTGAACTTCATGATTTTGAAGAAACATATTTTGAGGGTTGCATGCCCTTTGAAGAAATGGCAAGAAGAGGAGAAAAAACTTTATTGTTTGGTCCAATGAAACCTGTTGGCTTAGAAAAGCCAGATGGATCATTGCCTTATGCGGTTGTGCAACTAAGACAAGATAATGCTGTTGCAAGTCTATATAATATAGTAGGTTTTCAAACCCATTTAAAGTGGGGAGAACAAAAACGTATTTTATCAATGATTCCAGGTCTAGAAAATGTTTCTATTGTACGATATGGCGTGATGCATCGTAATTCATATTTGTGTG
>JARHZK010000007.1 GCA_029258245.1 Longicatena sp.
TGTTCCAACAGCGACAGCTAAAGCATCACATCCTGTTTCTTGTACAAAGCGCTTTGCCTCATCAACATCTGTATATAAATCAACCTTATTATTATCTCCATCAGCTGCTTGTCCAACATGACCTAACTCAGCTTCAACACAAATTCCATGAGGATGTGCTAAGGCACAAATTATAGATGTACGCTTCACATTTTCATCATAAGGATAAGAAGATGCATCAATCATTACGCTAGTAAATCCATTTTGAATTCCAGCAATCATATCTTCCATTTTTCCACCATGATCCAAATTTAATGCAACCGGTACAGTAGCTCTTTTTGCAAGTTCTTTCACTAAAGGAACTATTTCCGTCAAATGTGCATGTTTTCCTATTTGTCCTGGTCCCATTTGCACAATGATTGCAGAATGTTCTTCTTCAGCCGCACGCACAACCGCACGTACCATTTCCATATTTATACTATTAACAGCCATTACAGCATAATTATTTTTATGCGCATGTTGTAAAATATCTTTCATCGATACTAACATAATACAAATTTATTCCTCCATCTAATATACGTTTACAATTCAATATTTAAATCCAAATCAACAATTTCTTCCTCTTCTACTGATTCTTCTTCTGTTGGTTTTTTAATTGCTGAATAAACAATGCCTGTTACAAGGGATCCAACAACGAAAGCAATAACAGCCCATAACCAATTTTCCATCATCGGAAATACGAAGATTCCTCCATGTCCTGCAACAGATTCAACACCCATCGCAACTGCAATTCCACCAGCTAACGCAGATCCAATCATAGATGCAGGGATAAATCTTGCTGGATCTGCTGCTGCAAATGGAAGAACACCTTCTGTAATAAAACACAATCCCATTGGAAATGCTGTTTTAGCAGTTTCTTTTTCAGTTGAAGAGAATTTTTTTGGAGTTAATAATGTAGATACAAATGCTCCACAAGGAGGTGTCATACCACCAATAATTTTTGCTGACATTGGTCCATAAATACCATCAGCCCCCAAAGCATTTGCTGCCATAGATGCCGTTTTATTAACTGGACCACCCATATCAAATCCCATACCTGCACCAATAACAGCTCCAATAATAAATTTAGAACCACCATTTAAACTCATAATCCATTGTTGTAATGCATTCATAAGCATTGCCATTGGCTTACATACAACAGCAAAGAATAAAACCCCGCTAATTAATGTTGCTAATACTGGAATAATCATAACTGGCATTAAACCAACCATCCATTTAGGAAGTTTCCATGTTTTCATCCATAAAATTAAATAACCAATTACAAATGCCATTAATAAACCACCTAAGAATCCAGCTTTTGACATATTTGCAGCATATCCAATAATAAATCCTGGAACAATACCTGGACGTTCAGCTATTGAATAACAAACACCTGCTGTCATAACTGGAACACCAAATGACATTGCGAAATCCGATAATTTAGAAATTGCCCACCAAAATTGTGTCCAACTAAACATGTCTAAATTACTGAAAATTGTAGCACCTTCTTCTGGCGCTAAAGAACCAATTTCCCATCCCCCAAAACCTTTTGCTAACGCACCTAGGATACCACCAGCAACGATCATTGGAATCATATAAGAGATACCCGTCATTACGTGCTTTTTAAAATTTAATTTTTTCATTTTAATTAATCCCTTCCAATTATTTATTTAATTTTTTTTCAATAGTGGCAATTAAACTTTTAGGATTTTTCATTGCTACACTAATTGGGATATCAACTGTTGGTTTCCCTTCAAATCTTTCCATTCCTCCAACAGCAATATCATGAGCAACAATTACAACATCAGCAGAAGCAATATCTTCATCCGTTAATTTATTTTGTGCCCCAATTGTTCCTTGTGTTTCGATTTTACATTCATGTCCAGCATCATTTGCTGCATTTTGAATTTTTTCTGCAACAATGTATGTATGTGCAATTCCTGCTGTACAAGCTGTAATTCCTACGATTTTCATTTTCTTCACCTCCATAATATCTTTTCATATCCTGTGCTTATAATTTATCATAGTAAACGCTTTCATGTTTAACTGTTATGGGCATTTTATTACGGTAATTTTTTA
>JARHZK010000058.1 GCA_029258245.1 Longicatena sp.
CATTTGATGATCATCAATAATATTGGCAAAATTATATGTTGGATATCCATCAGATTTTAACAAAATACTTTCATCAAGAATACTATTATCCACTTCAATTCTTCCATAAACTTCATCATCAAAGTATGTTTCTCCACCATGTTTAATGGTTTGACGAACTACATATTGTTCCCCATTTGCAATACGTTCTCTCGCTTCTTCTTTTGAGATATGCTTACATGGATCATCAAATTTAAATGAAATTCCTAAGCTTTCTGCTTCTTTACGTTGTTTTTCGATTTCTTCTTCACTACAGAAACAATAATGAGCACCGCCTAAATCTACCAATTCATCTGCATATTTTTTATACATTGGTAAACGCTCAGATTGTACATAAGGTCCAAAATCTCCACCAATATCTGGTCCTTCATCATGATTCAATCCAACTGCTTTCATAGTATCATAGATAATATCTACAGCACCTTCTACATAACGTTCTTGATCTGTATCTTCAATACGAAGAATGAAATCCCCATCTTCGTGTTTCGCAATTAAATATTCAAACAATGCTGTTCGTAAGTTACCGATATGCATGTAACCTGTAGGGCTTGGTGCAAATCTTGTTCTAATTTTACTCATAAATATATTCACCCTTTCAATAGCATACTAATAATATAATAAAGAATACACAATAGCAATGAATTTTTAGTTTTTATACTATTTTTTACAAAAATTTAGCTTTTTTTCACGTATTTGTATATTGACAAATATCCCAATTGTAGTAAAATGATTTTGTTATCCATATTGGGGTATCGCCAAGCGGTAAGGCACCAGACTCTGAATCTGGCATTTCGTTGGTTCGAATCCAACTACCCCAGCCATAGAAAATTTAAGCTGTGTATACAGCTTTTTTGTGCTTTACCGCCTTTATTAAAAAGATATTTTAAGATTTTTAAACCAGCTTCTATCACTTGTTTTTTTATCCAGAATCTGGTGCCTTTCTGTTTGGATTTAGATGGTCATGGCGTATTTATTGAAGGGCTTAGAATATCGTTAATGTATATCAATGAATAGTATTTAGTTTTCAAAGATCAATCAAGGAATTACCCTTTCACTTATTAGCCGTTTAAAATTACGTTTTTGGACATCTAATAAATATTTTTTAAAGATTTTTTTAATTTATCTAAATGTCTACGTACCGTTCTATCACTTATCTTTAATAAGATTGCTATTTCCTTATTACTATAACCACAGAACTTTAGAAAAATTATATTTAAACTTAAAGACGAGAGATTTATAAATGCAGTATAAATTTTCTCATCATCAATCTGATTTAGTAAATCATAAATATTATTAGTATCCATTTTATTATCTGTTGATTTGATGTAATCAAGAATATCACAATTAGAAATTTGTTTTTCGTAGTAACGACGTTGCTCTTTGAACGTTTCCCAATCATAATCATGTAATTCTTGAATTACTTTATCATGGACACCCAATTGAGCTAATAGCTTATCTTCTTCATCTTTCCATTTTCTCCATTTACGTTCACTTGAAGCCTTATTATACATTTAAATTACACCTACTTTTTTTGCTATAAAACAAAAAAAAAGTAGGTGATCTACATCTATACATAATTTATGTATACTTCTTCTACATTATTATGAAGATACATTATTCGATCAGCAAAATTTTTATCTTCAGTAATTTGAATTATGATTTGAAAATTTTTTAAATTATGATATTTCATGAATTTTATTAAAATATCCAACTATATATAGTGATGTATTTTGATAGTTCATAAATATTTTCTCCTAAGAATTTGATTTAATCTGTTTTCTCAAAGATGAGATGCTTTTAAGAAACAAAAAAAAGAAACTAATAGCATATTTGACTTAATATATAACGGTATTCTAAAGTTATGCGGGGTTATCCCCCTGCCTTTAAAGTTATGGCGGGGTAACGTAAAGTCTCCTCCAAAGTTATAGCGGGGTGATTCAAGCCCTCCTCTAAAGTTTAAAAAGCTATCCATTATAGAAAAAAGGTTACTTCTCTTGTTAAAATATTCTTGCCGGAAAATTTTATTCAAGGAGGTAACCTTTATTAATTCTATCATCAATAACTTAAATTTAGAAGATAAAGATATAGAATCCATTGAATCTATATCTACTACTGATAACGAAGATTTTTATATCACTTTAAAAAGAAAAAATCATATTTGTCCAAACTGTGGTTGCTTAACTGATTCAATTAAAGATTATAAGATCAGAAAACTAAATATTAAAATATTCATCAAGTTTCA
>JARHZK010000085.1 GCA_029258245.1 Longicatena sp.
ATAGTGGGGATATTATTGATTTGTCTAACATTTCAGGTATAAAATGCGATAAGCATTCTACAGGTGGAGTTGGAGACAAAACAAGTTTAGCATTGATGCCTATGGTGGCAGCATGTGGTGTTAAGGTTGCTAAATTAAGTGGAAGAGGACTTGGACACACGGGAGGTACGTTAGATAAATTGGAAAGTATTCAAGGAATGAACGTGTGTTTGTCTGAAGATAAATTTGTAAAACAAGTAAATGATATTGGGATTGCGATGATGGGACAAACGAAACAACTTGTACCAGCAGATAAAAAATTATATGCGCTTAGAGATGTTACAGGAACAGTGAATTCGATTCCATTAATTGCTTCTAGTATCATGTCTAAAAAGCTTGCTTCGGGTAGTGATACAATTTTGTTGGATGTAAAATTTGGAGAAGGTGCATTTATGGAAACACCGCAAAAAGCTCAAGAATTAGCAAAAACTATGATTGCCATAGGAAAGTATTTTAAAAAAGATGTAAAAGCAATTATTTCAAATATGAATGAACCTTTAGGAAATGCAATTGGAAATGCGTTAGAAGTAAAAGAAGCTATTCAAACATTACAAGGAAAAGGGCCAACAGACTTTACAGAATTGTGTATCGAAGCTGGAAGTATTATGCTTATGCAAGCTAAAATTTCAACTTCTTTAGAAGAAGCAAGGAGAAAACTTCAAGAAGTAATTCAAAATGGTAAAGCTTTAGAAAAATTTGTTGCAATGGTTTCAGCACAAGGTGGAAACACAGAACAAATATTAAATCCAGAAAAATTACCTAAAGCCAGGTATAGTATCCCAATGCAAGCAAATTGTGATGGATATGTACAAAACTTACATGCATTGCAGCTTGGTGTTTTAGCTATGAAATTAGGTGCTGGAAGAATGGTAAAAGAGGATTGTATAGATCCAAGTGTTGGAATTGTTTTGAATAAAAAAATAGGAGAATATGTAAAACAAGGAGATGTTTTAGCATATATCCATACAAATCATGAATTAACAAAAGATTGGATTGATGATTTCTATAAATCATATGATTTTTCAAATACCTTATGTATAAAAACATCATTAATACATGACATTATTTTAGATTGATTATGAAGCTAAAAATATATAGTTTATGCCTTATTTTTATAAGTGTTTTTTATGAAATAATGAATTCAGTAAATCCATTTTTTTCATTTTTGAAATACTACTGTATGGCAACAGGAATTGTCTTATTATCATATGATTTATGTTCTTTTCATAAATATAAAAATGAGACATTACATTTTCTAGGATTGTTGATTCTTGTATTATATTTTATTATTTTAATAGATACGTTTTTTATTCATGCACTCTCATGGTTCCCTGGAATAGTGAGATATCCAATTTTTTCATCGTATATTCCATCATATTTGATTTTTGTAATACCAGGAATATTGTTAACTTTTTAAAAATCAAGATACAAAATAGAACATTTATTCGATGTCATTAAGTTAAGATGATAAAATAATAGGAGTTGTAATTCAAATAATGAATAAACCCCATTTTTTGATTTCAAATTACGAATATTACTTATATTTGATTGCATTGGTAATATTTTGTTTGTGATTACTACTTCAGGATTGAGCGGATTTCCGCTCTTTTTTTTCTTAGGAATTCTTTTATTATATAAAATGCTTAAATAAAACTAACATGGTATTCGTATCTTAGCTTTTGCTTTTTTTTGTGCAAATTTATAGATTTCAGGATATTGAATGTTTTACGTAAATATCACATACTTTTTGTTTTTTATCATCGATAATGAAAAAGAAGGGACCAATTTAAATTGATTCCTTCTCAGTCATTTTGCTTAACTTAATGACATTGAGCACATGCTCTTTTTTTAGTTATTCGCAATAATTAAAGCCATAAAAACTAATGGAGTATTACCTGAATTTTCAATGCCATGAGAATATCCAGCAGGTGTATGAGTCACATCGCCAGGTTTTAATTCTATCAATGTGCCATTATCATTGTAACTTGCCTTACCTTCTAGAATATAATAAGTTTCGCTATCATCTATATGTGGATGATAGCCAAGTGATGCATTTACATCAACTGTTACTTTTGCATACATTTTAACATGAGGTCCCATTTCTTCTGGAGTTAATAAACGTTCAATATGTACATTTCCTTTACCTCCAGCTCTGTTTGTATAATGTTCAATTGGTTGTTTCATAATATATCCTCTTTTCTATTATTTTTATTTATTATACACTACATAATATTTTATGAAAAGATGTTATTTTGTATCATAGAAAAGAAATGTAACACAATAATAGAGAGGTGTTTATTTAGATGAAAAAATGGAAATTATATGAGTTAAATTTTTTATTATTTTTCATAATTGCATTTATTAATACACAAATAATTCCATACTTAAAAGTAATGAAATATTCTATCGTTGAAAGAGGTTATATGATTGCAGGAATGGCAATTATAACTATTTTTGGACAAATAGTATTTGGGGTATTATGTGATAAATATAATAAAACAAAGCCTTTTTTTCTTATTGGATACAGTATGATGTTTGTAAGTTCTTTTTTGCTATTTTTAAAACATAGTCCAATTCTTTTGTATGACATGATATTGGTTTCAATCAGTGGTGGAATGGTACATGTTATGATGGGGTTAGATGAGACATGGATGCTAGAAATTGATGAAAATAAATATGGTTTTCTTAGAGCAGCAGGAGCTATAGGATTAAGTGTTGGTGCAATAGTTGTAGGTAGACTGTTAAAAAAAGTATCATTTTCTATGATTTCTATTGGAATCAGTATAAGTACAATTTTGTTTCTTTTTATTTTCTTTAAATTAAAAGATCAACATAAAAAGCAGATAAAATTACAAGTAGCAGATTTAAAAGAATTAGCACATAATCATTATTATGTATATTTAATATTGATTTATTTATGTATTTATATAATTGGTACAGCAGATCAATATGTAGTTGTAAACAAGATGTTGCAACTACATATTGATTCTACGATGATTGGATTAAAATGGGCAGTTCAATCTTTTATGGAAATACCTCTTTTTTTGTTTGCTTCTAAATTGTTAAAAAAATTTAATATCTATCATCTATTATCGTTTGGAACGATTATGTATGCTATAAAATTTATCTTATATGGCTTGTTTCAATCAGCTGTAGGAATAATTATGACAACTACTTTACAAGTGGTAACATTACCATTGATTATGATGACAAGTAAAATTCTTATAAAAAAAGTAAGTAGTGAGCAATTATTTCATTCAGCACAAATGATTGGTATGGCTATATTTATTGGTATAAGTAGTTTAATTACACCGATTATTACAAGTTATTTATGTAAAGTATTTGGTGTAGACACTACACTGTATATAATTGCGGTGTTTTCAATTATTCCTTTGCTAATGATTTATCATTTTATGAAAATGATGAAATAATGAATGTTTTATAAATTTAATAAAGATATAACAGATAAAGAAATAAATGTAAAATTCAGTTCAAATGATATCTACTTGAAAACAAAATGAAAATTTTTTATAATAAATAAGAAAACAGGAAAAAAGGGGAGATTTGATGAAAGTAATTCTTAGATATGAAAATTCAATACCTTTGATCATAGAAGATAATAGAAAAATATACAATTTTAAAATAGAAAAAGAACAAAAACTTTTGTCTATCTATATGAATAATATGTATGGGGAAGAAGCAATTAGTATGCATGAGATTGAACATACAAAATCAAGTTTTTTTAAAAAAAATAAAAAAGGATTTACAATTTATGATCATGATACAAAATTAGGGGAATTATACGTTAGTAAGTATGGATATGAGATGAAATTATTTGATGTCTACTATTGCTTTTATGGAGGATATCATTTAGCTAATAAACATATTTTATGTTTTGATAAAGAAAGAGTAGTGTGTGACTATTCTTATGCAGAAGAATTTGTTGCAAGATTTAGTAATACAAATTTAAATATGATTTTTTCAATGCTATTATACATGTTTAATACATATTTATCATTCGATAATTTTAATGAAGATGCATATCGTTTTTCTTATAAAGGTGTTTATGATGAGCGTTATGAATTTCAAAAATAAAACACTTTTTTTAGATTTAGATGGTACCTTATATAAAGGAAGTGAAAGAATCGAAAGTGCATATCAATTTGTATGTTATTTACAAAGAGAAAAAATTCCTTTTTATTTTTTGACAAATAATGCAATGAGAACACATAAACAAAATGCTGATAAATTAAGAAATATGGGATACAAGAATATTGAGGAAAAACAATTTTTCACAAGTGCAATGGCAGCAGCGTCTTATTTTGCAAAACATAGTAAAAAAAAGAAAGCATATTGTTTAGGTGAAGAAGGTC
>JARHZK010000132.1 GCA_029258245.1 Longicatena sp.
ATGAAGATAATAAAAAATTAATTTATAAGTTATTGAGAAATTTACAGGCAACTGGTAAAACTGTTGTTATCGTAACACATGATCAACAACTTATGGAGCAAGTAGACTTTAAAATCGAATTAAATAAAAATTATTAATAAAAAAGAAAGAAGAAAGAATAAATGTTATCTTACTTCTTTCTTTTCTATGATAGATTTAAGTAAATGTATTGATAATAATATATTATATGTCATGAAAATATCAATTTAATGTGATAATAAATTGAAAGCAATTGATCATATAATATTATATGATGATATTAATTATGAATATAATTATTTACATACATATTTTTTTAATTTATCAACTGAATGTTATATAGAAGCCTAATAAATATATTTTTATGCTAAAAATTTAATTTAATAAATTTCTTCTACGGAACAATTACTATTTCTAAATTAATTCCTGTCTGTTATGTTAATGTTACAGTTATTTTAATAACTTATATTATGTTAGTAAAATATAAAAAATTGATATTTAAGCAAGTGGCAACGATTTTTATAGTGTATATAAGCGTTTTTAGGAGGTGCTAATGATGCTGTCAAACAAGTGGAGCTGAAAAGAAATCGGCGATGCAAGTAAACGGTTATTAAAAGGAAATTTTGGAACTTATTATTAATAACAATAATTTGTAGCGTAATGTATATTATTCAACAAATATACAATTATTTTAATCCTCATGCTACAGCAATTATTACATTAATTTCTTTTTTGTTAACATTTCTTGTTTTACAGCCATTAATTTGTGGGAAGGCAAGATGTTTTATTTTGGAATTGCAAGGAACTCATTCGAGTATTTCTAATTTATTCTATTTCTTTTCTCATGATTATTGGAATATTGTTAAAATTATGTTTATAATGAATCTCAAAATTGTGTTGTGGGCATTATTATTTATTATTCCTGGAGTTATTAAAGCTTATGAGTATCAAAGGATTCCCTATATTCTTGCAGAGCAATCAAACATCTCTTTATAAGATGCTTTTAAAGAATCAAAGAAAATGACGAATAATCAAAAATTAGATATGTTTATTTTGGATCTTTCTTTGGTTGGATGGTATTTTATTTATTAATCCATATATTGATGGAATATATGTTTCTTTATATAATAAATTTAAAGAGTTGATGAATCAAAATAGTTATATAGAAAGTATAAATTAGATAAAACAATCAAATTAGTGATGTAATTTATCCTCTAAACTAATAATTTCAGGCATTACAAGGTTGATTTAGACACTATTCGAAAGGATAGTGCCTTTTTTTCTATGTGTGATTAGGACGTTCATTTCATAAAACAATATACGTTATTATAGTGATACAAAATAAAACAGTGTATATAAAATAAAGCAGAAAGAGATTATAATTGTATTATCCTTCTGCTTTTATTTACAATATACTTTTGTCTGTTTGCTCCACGGAACTTGCCTCTGTTCCTTTTGGGATCGCTGCAAATAACTAGTTTTTTTGACCTGTCGTAAACGGACGTATCATCCTTTCATCGAAACTATTTATCATCGACAACAATCTATCATTTATGATTCAGCGTATATCCAATTGCCTTTACTATCATATCGTCTCCATCTTTGACAAGTGTTTCATTTACATTTCTCTTCTTATCTATCCAATTTAGTGTAACTTATCCACCTGGAACCAAGATATAAATATCTCCTTTGTTTGCCAATTCTCTAAACTTTTTAAGATAATAGTAATAGGAAAAACTGATATATTATTCTCGCTATACCACTTTTTTACAGAAAGCCCGCCATCACGACAGTTTTGTATGATTTGCTTCCATTGATTTAATCTGACATTATCATTTATACTTTGAATCTTAGTTCACATAAATAAAGTCATATCTTTCTAATTTATAGTAAATTGAGCACTTAACTTACTGTATCTCAGTTATAAGTGTGACAAAATTTTATCTACTATGCTATACACTGTTTTATTTTTTGGTTACTATTATTGCACTATTACCTACAATAGATTACTATAAATATAGATAGTGATCTCATTAATTTTATCAAGTTTACAAAATTAATAAAATCTTTAAAT
>JARHZK010000151.1 GCA_029258245.1 Longicatena sp.
GTTCTTTCATAATCTTTAATTCTCCTATTAAATTTGTTTCCATTTGATACACCTCTATTTAAATCAAGTGTATCAAATAAAAATAGATAACCAAGTAATGGCTATTAAATATCACCATAATTGGTGATATTTAAAATACCCATTTTGGTTATCTTTACATTAACACTATTATTTGGAGATTCTACTCACCAAAAGGCAAATGCCAATAAAAACAAATACAAAGATAAAGAAGTTCAAATTGTAAAAAAAGTATACGAAGATGCTCCTTTGAAAGAAATTAATGAGGATAGAAAAAATCATGGGAAAAAGCCTATTCGAGACATTCATAGAAAAGAATTAAATTACGATGAAAAGAGTGGGGATGAAAAAGAGGATACGGATACAAAACATATCAAAATAAGCAAAACGGATCCAGAAAGCGGTCTTTTTCATAAAGGTGAGAAGGAAAAGTGTTTTGCTTATTCTCATCAGACGTTTTGTGACAAGAATGGATTTGTATTGGTAAGCGCATGTGTTTCTGGAAATGTACATGACAGTGCATCTTTTTTTGAAGCGTATAATGTATTAAACACCAAGTTTCATGATCAAATAAAAAATGTATGTTTGGATGCAGGATATGTAACACCTGCAATCTGTAAAACCGTTTTAGAAAATGAACAAAAATTATATGTACCTTATAAACGCCCTATGACAAAAAAGGGATTTTTTAAAAAATATGAATATGTCTACGATGAAAAATATGACTGTTACATATGTCCATATATAAAAATATTAGAATACAGCACCACGGATCGTAACGGATATAAACAATATAAATCAAATCCAGAAGATTGTAAAAATTGTCCGTTTAGACAAATGTGTACACAATCAAAAAATCATCAAAAAGTAATTACAAGACATGTATGGGAAGAGTATAAAGAAGAAGTAGTTGATGAAATTCGACATACGCCTGAATGGAAAAAGATATATCCGCAGCGAAAAGAAAGTATAGAACGAGTATTTGCAGACTACAAAGAACATCACAATCTTCGATATACGAGATTAAAAGGACTGAAAAAAAATCAGCATCAAGTGCTGATCATTTTTGCAAGCCATAATTTAAAAAGAATGGCAAAATGGAGATGGAAATCACTATTAAACACAATAAAAAACAGAATAAAATTCATATATATTCAAATAAATCGAAAAAAATACCAAAAAGAAAAGCAGCAATTCTTTCGAAATGCTACTTTGTCAACAATCTGA
>JARHZK010000193.1 GCA_029258245.1 Longicatena sp.
GATAAAAGCAATTTTTTTATTATTTAATGAGGACGGTATTGATTTATCATAAATTGTCTCGTTTTTTATTACAACATGTTCAGCTGAATAATAAATACCATAAAATAGGATTCCAGCTATAATAAGAGATAAAATTAAGAATATAAATAAAATTTTAATTATTTTTTTGATCATTGAAAACACCTCACATCTTTATTAATTTTAACATAAACAATAGAATATTAAAATAACCGATGTATAGGCATCGGTTATTTTGTTTCTTGAGAATGAATCTTTTTTGTGCTTTTTCGCTGATTAGATCTTGCTAAACGGGCTTGCGCCATAGCTTCCATTGCAGTTTTTGAATTTATGATTACTGGAATTACAATAGGGTTACGATGCGTTTTATTATATAAGAAAGGTTCTAACGTAGAACGTACACAATTTTTTAAGTCAGAGAAAGTAGTACGTTGTTTCATTTTTTCTTTTAAAGCATCATAAACAATCATTTCTGCTTCTCTAAGTAGTCCTTGACTATCCTTAATAAATACAAATCCACGAGAAACAATGACGGGTTTACATAGTACTTTATTTTCTTTAGAATCAATTGCAATAATTGTAGCAACTAGACCGTTATCTGCAAGAATCTTACGATCTTTTAATACAGCAGTTGATACACCACTTATATCATTTCCATCAACATAGATATCATCTGCAGGTATTCTATAACTGCTTTCATATACGTGATGATTTCTCAAAATTAATACATCTCCATTTGCACATGTGAAAATATTTTCGGCAGGAACGCCTGTTTCAATGGCAGTATCTTTATGTTGTTTTAACATTTTATATTCGCCATGGACAGGCATAAAATATTTAGGTTTAATTAATTGTAACATTAATTTTTGTTCTTCTTGAGAAGCATGTCCAGTAGTGTGTAAATTACCGAGAATAGATTTTGTTAAAACATTTGCACCAGCTTTAAATAATTTATTAACAACTTGATTAACACTTGCACCATTTCCTGGAATTGGTGATGATGAGAAAATAACTGTATCACCAGGAATTAATTTAATAAAACGATGTGTCCCATTCGCAATACGAGATAATGCAGCTAGTGGTTCACCCTGACTTCCTGTGCAAACAATACATGTTTTTGAAGCAGGAGTGTGAGCTAAATCTTCTGGATTGATGAAATGCTCTTCTCCAACTTTAATTTTGCCCATCTTTCTTCCTATAGTGACAACGTTTTCCATACTACGTCCAAATACTATAACTTTTCGCCCACAAGCAACCGCAGCTTCAAGAATTTGAGAAACACGATAAACATTACTTGCGAATGTTGCAACAATCATACGACCGTCTGTCTTCTTCATTAAGTCTAATATTTCAGTTGCCACTTTTTTCTCTGAAATTGAAAAATCTTCAACTCCAGAGTTAGTGGAATCGCTCATTAATAAATCGACTCCAATTTGTCCCATATAAGCCATTACTTGATAATCAGAGTTACCTCCAACAGGAGTAAGGTCAAATTTAAAGTCACCCGTTTCGACTATTCTCCCATTTGGAGTATTAATTAAAATACCTAATGAATCAGGAATAGAATGCGTGGTATTGAAAAAGCCACATGTAAAATGTTGCGTTTTTACAGAACTGCGATCATTGATTTCAATGATTTTTACTGCTTTTGACATTTTTCGTTCTTCTAATTTTTTGCGAATTAAAGCTGCTGCGAAAGTAGGTGCATAAATAGCTTCAATTTGCACAGATTTCAGCAAAAACGGAATTCCTCCAATGTGATCCTCATGTCCATGTGTAATAATTAATATTTTTCGTTTTCGATTGTTTTTAATTAAATGATTATAGTCAGGTATAACATAATCTACACCGAGTAATTCATCTTCAGGAAAGCGAACACCTGCATCAATGATTAAAATTTCATTTTCGTGTTCAAAACAGTACATATTTTTTCCAACTTCACCGAGTCCACCCATAGCATAGATAAGGGTATCTCCACGTTCTGTATTAATTTTATTATACTTGCTTTTTTCTGTTTGATTTTGATTTAATCTCGGTGCATTTGATTTTGATAAAGTAGAATAGTTACTCATAAAAACTCCTTTCTGTAACAAGATTTGCACCCTATACTTTTAATATTATAACATAAAACAACACAAATAATCATTTTTTAAATTATTTTTTTATCGAATATAAAAAAAAGGGGCTGTAACAGTTAAAAATAGCTCTGATCTATAAAATGAAAAAAGTAGGTAATCCTAATGTGAAGGAAAGCCTACTTTTTTGGTATAATTAAGGTATGAAAAATATCACTAATCCAAACCCTAATTCCGTTATTTATTATAACGCATTACAGCTGGTTTTGCCATTAGATTTATCAATTTCTATTGATAAAAACGATCCTATGTTTTCATTTTTAGAAGCGATGGAAGGAGTA
>JARHZK010000153.1 GCA_029258245.1 Longicatena sp.
GTTCTTTCATAATCTTTAATTCTCCTATTAAATTTGTTTCCATTTGATACACCTCTATTTAAATCAAGTGTATCAAATAAAAATAGATAACCAAGTAATGGCTATTAAATATCACCATAATTGGTGAAATTTAAAATATCCATTTTGGTTATCTTTACATTAACACTATTAATATTTCGTATATTGAAATATTATATCATGTTTTCATTAATATTTATTACTTTGGATGATTTGGATTGATCCAATGAGAATATGTATTCATTTTAATAAATAATATAATACCAATGATAATAATTAGAACAGAGACTACAGAATCATATAAAAATTGAACTAGATTAGGTTTTGAAATCATCATCGTTGATTGATAATCAAAAACAATTTTCATAATTCCTATTGGAATACTCAATAATAATAAATAAGACCATTTACTTGTCACAACTAACCATTTTTTCTTTTTCATATACATACCTCCTATACCTTTATCTATTTTTAGTTTATCATGTTCCTTTTTTATTTCACTAC
Organism: Longicatena sp.; assembly: GCA_029258245.1. Classification (GTDB taxonomy): domain Bacteria; phylum Bacillota_I; class Bacilli_A; order Erysipelotrichales; family Erysipelotrichaceae; genus Longicatena_A. The sequence goes on from JARHZK010000153.1 coordinate 523, forward strand.
TTATTGTATAAGTGGTTCTATATTTCGTATAAGAGGTCTTACAATGAAAAAACAATTAATATTTTACCTAACCTTGTATTTTCATCATAGGACAAATAAGACTGTGCTTTTACAGGTAATACAATTTTATTTATTTTTTCATATAATTTTTTATTATGATCTACTCCATCTGATGAATAACTGCATTGCAACAAAATTTGATTATTTTTCTTTTTCATTTTCCAAAGAATTATTCTTTCATTTGGTATCATTTTTACTTTATATATAGCATATTGTAATAATAAATCAAACAATTCCATCTGTTGTGTTAAGGTAAGAAAATAAAAATCATTATAGTCAATCGTTGTACGTATACATATATGATATTCTTGAATTACATCCATATTTTCTGCAATAATGTAATTTAAAATTGTAGAATTTGAATATAACAAATTAAACTGTGTAAAGGCACAATCATATATCTTTTGTAATTCCTCATTTGCATCCTGATATGCTTCATTTTCCATATAAGAATTTATCAAATTACATTGATGTAATAAATGATGAACAAATTCAAATTGATTTTGATAATTCTGTTTCATCGATGTATATTTAATCATCAAGGAATCTTCTCTATTTTTGCTAATTTGTAATTCATCTTTTGCATTTGAAAATGCACATATTTTATATAAAATATAAATAATAAAATAATTCGATAATAATATTCCAAATATAGATATATACATATTTTTATTCTGTTGATCTATCTGTGTTTGAATGCAATATATTTCAAATATAAAATACATCGGAAATATACATATAATCATTATCAATATTCCTATTCTACTTTGTATATCTTGATTTTTCATCCTTATAAAATATATAAATATTATAAACATAATAATTGTAAATGACAAAAGAATAATGAATTGCATCGTATATATTTGTTCTTTCGCTATAGGTAGATGATTCATAAAATGTAAACTATATGGAATAAAACAAGTAATTCCTACAACAATCAATGGAATACACATCATATACCATATTTTTTTATTCCATTGAAACATTACAAAAATATAAATACTATATATAATAAAAATCAATATAAAGGAGAAAATAGACATATCTTTCAAAAATAAATATGTTGTCAAAAGATACGTAATTAAAATAATTCCACCATTACAAAAAATATTACGTGATCGTAATTGAAAACAAGAATACATCATAAGAAAAATTATACAAAGAAGCATAATATTAATAATATACATTTATAAACCTCCTTGTAAAAAAGATAAATATGACTGTTGAAACTGTTTTTTATAATGTCTAGATAATGGTAATATTTCATGATTATTTAATATTATTTTTTTATCATCATAGGTTTCTACTTCATTCATATTAATTAAAATAGATTTATATATTTGACAAAAATCATATTCATTGAATTGTTCCATCCAATAGTTTAAAGGATACGAAGTAATCAAAGTTTCTTTATTTTTAACATGAATATATGTTTTACGATCTAAAAATTCAACATACATAATTTCTTCTATATATAGTTTATAATTACATACTTTATTATTTATAATATATGCGTGTTCTTTTTTATATTGATTTAGTATTGTTTCAAATTCAATACTAAATTCATGAAAATGGATAGGTTTTAAAAAATATCGATCAGCTTGTATTTTATATCCATCTACTAAATATTTTGTAAATGAAGAGGTGATAATAATATGTAAATTTTTATATTTTTTTCTTAACTCGAATCCTATTTCAATACCATTTTCATTATTCAATTCTATATCTAAAAATAAGAAATCATAATCGTTTATAATATGAAATAATTCATTTTTA
>JARHZK010000001.1 GCA_029258245.1 Longicatena sp.
TATGCATCTGGGTAGAAGCGTGTAACTCAAAATCTGGAAAATGTTCATGTACAAGTGTAAACATACCAATATCTTGTAAAATCAATGCATCTACATCTGCATCTTGTAATTCCTGAACGTATTCTAAAAAAGATTCTACTTCATTTTCATAAATTAATGTATTTACAGTTACGTATACACGTACACCATATATATGTGCATATGATACTGCTTCTTTCATTTCATCTTTATCAAAATTATTTGCATATGCGCGAGCACCAAACATTGTTCCACCTAAATATACTGCATCACACCCATTTTGTACCGCAGCTTGCAATGCGTCAAAAGAACCTGCTGGAGCTAATAATTCTATATTTCTATGCATGTCTTTTCAACCCCTTTTGTCTTGCTTTATAATATGCCTTTATTACTGTAGATACAATCATAATGCCTAATACTAATACTCCTGCAATACTTAATGTATTTAATCCCATTGATAAAGCTGCCTCTACTTTTCCTTGAATTACTAATAACATAGTACGATACATGCCACCACCGGGAACCAATGGAATTAGTGCGCAAATTAAAAATGTAGTAACTGGTGTCTTATATATACGAGCTAAAATTTCAGAATATAATGAAAAACTAATCGAACCAAGAAACATTGAAAATATTTCAGATGCACCAAAAAACATCATAATTTGATACACAGTACCTCCAATACTTCCTCCAATTCCTGCAAATAATAATTTACTTCCTTTAATATTAAACAAAACTCCAAATCCTAAACTAGCCATAAAACTAGATAGAATAATACGTATAATATCATACATTTCTATTCCCCTATCTCATAAATATACTTAAAATAAAACCAATTCCTGCCGCAATTGCTAGCGCCACCAAAAAAGCTTCCGTAGCTCTTGCAACACCAGATAAATAATCACCAGCTACAGTATCTCGAATCGCATTTGTAATTGCTAATCCTGGAACAAGTAACATTATACTTGAAATAATTATGATATCCACATCAACTGTCGGCATAAATTGATAAAATAATAGTGCCATACATGCACTAAATGCTGCTCCAATTGCATTTATAAAAAAATCATTCAATTCAAATGTTTCCATATATTTCGTAATAATTTTTATTCCAAATCCAATCACAAAAGAAAACATTATTTCATTTATATTACCTTTAAAAAACCATGCAAATCCAGAAGCACTGAATGCCCCAAATAGACAAGTAACAAAATTTGAATATCGATCTTTTTCTCCAATTAGATGTAATTCTGCATCTAATTCATCTAATGTGAAAGGTTTTATATTTGCACGGCGAGATAAACTATTAATTTGATCAATACAATTTAAATCAACACCACGTGTATGTACACGCAAAATTTTCGTACT
>JARHZK010000046.1 GCA_029258245.1 Longicatena sp.
TATATGCACAGAGTAAAAGATACATGAGTATAAGAAGAAATACTGTTGATATATGTATAAGAATGATGTAAAATATTATACATGGTATTAAGGAGGTAATTCGTGGACACGCAAAAATTTTTAGATGATAAGTACATCAAACTTGCCCTCACATTAAAAACAAATCAACTAAAACGTGAACAGTTATCTTCTTTAACCTATCAGCTTGTGGAAAGAGCATTAGTTGGAAAATGGAAATATGAAAAAATAGATACTTTACATGATGCAGTTAATGATATATTAAATTTAACTGCTAATGAGGTTGTTGCATATTTATCTAATGAAGCAATTATTATGGGATCCAGAATGAAAATTAATGACTTTCAAGATTTATTCGGAGGAGAGAAAAAATGAAAAAATCGCGATTAATTGTTTTTGGAATTACGGTATTAACAATATTAGCGGTTATTGTGACTTGCAGTCCATCAATCAAAAATAATATGAGATTGGGATTGGATTTACAAGGTGGTTTTGAAATTCTTTATGAAGTACAGCCACTTGATGGTAAAGATATGCCAAGCATGAGTGCGGTTGCAGAATCTGTTAATAAACGTGTTGATGTATTAGGGGTTAATGAACCCGACATTTCAGTCGAAGGAGATAACCGAATTCGTGTGCAGCTAGCTGGAGTAAAAAACGCTGATCAAGCGAGACGCGTTATTTCTTCAACAGCGAATTTAACATTCCGTGATGTTAATGATAACTTATTGATGGATGCAAGTGTTTTAAAAGAAGGCGGAGCGAGTGTTGTTGCTGATGAATACGGAAATCCGGTGGTTAGTTTAAAGCTTGCAGATCAAGAAAAATTTTACGAAGTAACAAAAAAAGTTTCATCTATGGGCAATGGTGAAAATTTAATGGTTGCTTGGTTAGATTTTGAAGAAGGAAAAGATTCATATCGAGCAGAACAGGGAAAAGAAAATCCAAAATATATCTCTGCTGCTTCTGTTAAAGAGGGAATTAATGGGTCAAGTGCACAGATTAGTGGTAATTTTGAAAAAGAAGAAGCAGAAGAATTGAAAGATTTGATTAATTCTGGTTCTTTAC
>JARHZK010000168.1 GCA_029258245.1 Longicatena sp.
TATCAGGGGTGCGCTCTAACCACCTGAGCTACAGGCCCGTTTCCATCGAATGCCTGTATATAATATCATTCGTTTTTATTTATGTCAACACTTTTTTTAAATTTTCTTTATTTTTTTGAATAATTTAAAATTACAAAAGCAATAAGCAAAAACTTATTACTTTTGTATCTATATTTCATTTATAAATCATCTATTAATGCTCCAGATTTCGCATATGCTGAACTCTTGGCTTCAAAAAAATCTGTTTTAATAATATTTGCATTTGAATACAAATTAACCCATTCCATATCTTTTGGTTCTTCTAAACAAAAAGAATATAAATTTCCAAACCCTAATGATCTACTACGTAAATTTCCTAAATAACAAATATATTCTTCTACCATTTTCAATGATAGTCCTTCTATTTTATCTCCAATCGCATATCGTGCCCATTCTATCTCTTCTTCTACTCCCTTCTTTAACATATTTTTATATTCCATCACCAATTCATCAGTAAATAATTGTGGTTCTTCTTTTTGTAATTCAATAATAATGGATTTAAATAACCACAAATGTGTATTTTCATCGCGATTAATATATCGAATCTCTTGTACAGTACCAGGCATTTTCCCCATTCTAGCCAAATTATAGAAAAACATAAATCCTGAATAAAAATAGATTCCTTCTAATATGTAATTTGCCATTAACGTTTTCATTAATTGAATATCTTCTTTATTTTCTAAAAATTCATTATATAGATCCCCTATAAATTTATTTCGTCTTTTTAGTTGTTCATCATTTTTCCACTGATATAAAATATCCATACGTTCTTGTGGAGAGCAAATAGAGTCAAGAATATAACTATAACTTTGTGAATGCACAGCTTCTTGAAACGCTTGTATCGTCAAACATAAATTAATTTCATTTGCGGTAATATATTCTTCTACATTTGGAAGATTTGCAGTTTGTAATGAATCTAAAAAGATTAAAAAAGACAAAATCTTATCATATGTTTCTTTTTCATTTTTTGTTAATTTTCGATAATCTTTTATATCTTGATTCATATTAATTTCTTCAGGTATCCAAAAATTATTCATAGCTTGGCGATACCATTTTGATGTCCATGCATATTTAATATTATTAAAATCATTTAAATTCGTAGTATTTCCATTAATTACTTTTCTTTTTAAAACATCAATATCTCCATTTTCATTAAATAATGCCTTTCTTATTAATTTACTCATTTCTTATTCACTCTCCTTTTTATGCAGAACAAGACTCACATTCTTCTACTTCTAAAGATTTACTTCGAACATAATATAATGTTTTAACACCTTGTTCCCACGCATAAATATATAAATCCAAAATATTTCTATATGTAAAGTCATTTGTAATATATAGATTTACAGATTGCGATTGATCAATATGTCGTTGTCTAATTCCTGCAGCTCGAATAATCCAATCTTGATTAATATAGTGTGCATTCTTATATAACCAAAATGTTTTATTATTCAAATTTGGGGCAACTCTTGCAATCATACTTCCTTTTTTCTCTTCTAAATAATACTTATTTAAAATAGGATCTACCCCTGCACTTGTTCCTGCAATAATAGAAGTGGAACTCGTTGGAGCAATTGCTAACAAATATCCATTACGCATTCCGCATTCATGAACCTGTTGTTGTAACAATTTCCATTCTTTCGAATTATAATTTCTTTTTTCAAAATACTTTCCTGTGTCCCATTCACTGTTTTTAAAATATGTATATATCCCTTTTTCTTTTGCTAATTGATTACTACTTTTAATTGCATAATAATTTATCTTTTCAAACAGTTGATCCACAAATTCCAAATGTTCTTCACTTTCAAAAGTAAATCCTTGATTTACCAACATATGATGATATCCGCTTATCCCTAATCCAATTGGGCGATATTTTTGATTTGTAATTTTTGCATAAGGAATTGGGTAAAAATTTAAATCAATAACATTATCTAAAGCACGTGTAATAACAGAAATAATATGTTCTAATCCTTTATCATTTGTAACATCTATGTTACCTAAACTTAAGCTTGCTAAATTACACACAACAAAATCTCCTGGTTTGCTTTTATGAATAACTATTTCTTCACCATCACAAATTAAAATTTCCGGCTCGTAAAGTTCTATGGAGGACATATTTTGTGCTATTTCAGTACATAGATTACTACAATAAATGATTCCTTTATGAGAATTTGGATTCATTTTATTCACAACATCTCTATAAAATGTAAAAGGAGTTCCTGTTTCTGCTAAAGATTTAATAATCAATCGTACAATATCCTTAATACTCATTTCTCTTTTTGTTATTCTTTCATCCTTTACACAATCCAAATATCTTCTTTCCCATTCATCGCCATAATAATCTTCTAAATGATATCCTTTTATTTGCCAAATTTCATGTGGACACATCAAATACCAAGTTGCATCTAAATCTTTTTTTGCTAATTTCCAAAATAAATCTGGATAACAAACACCAGGGAAAATATCATGAGCTTTCATTCGGTCATCCCCATTATTTGTTCGAATACATAAAAACTCAGGAAGATCTTTATGCCATGCATCCAAATACACTGCAGCTGCGCCTTGTCTTACACCCAATTGATCTACCGCAACAGCTGTATCATTAATTAACTTAATCCATCGTATAACTCCACCAGCAGCTCCTTTAAAGCCTCTAATTGAGCTACCATTTGCTCGAACTTTTCCTAAATAAATGCCCATTCCTCCACCAAATTTAGAAACTTGTGAAAAATTATCAATGGATTTATAAATATTTGATAATGTATCATCAACCGTATCAATAAAACAACTAGATAATTGAAAAAAAGGTTTTCTTGCATTCGACATCGTAGGTGTTGCCATAGTAACTTTTAAACTACTTAAAATTTCATAAATTTCTTTCGCCCAATATACTTTATCTTCTTCATTCATCGCTAAATGCATCGCAATTCCTAAAAACATCTCTTGCGGTCTTTCTAACACTTGTAAATTTCTTGTTCGAATCAAATATCTTTGAATCATTAATTCTAAACCACTATATGTCAATAAAGAATCATTCTGATAATTCATTATATTTTCCAATTCAAAAATTTCTTCTTTCGTATAATGTTCTAAAATATACGATCCATAATATCCTTCTTTTGTTAAATATACGATTTTTTCATAAAATGAGGTAATACGCAACTCTAACATTCGCTCATCAATTTCTCTATGCAATTGAAAATTTAATAATCTAGATGCAATATACTCCCAATCTGGAGCTTCTTTACCAATTAACTCAACACTTGCCTTAATCAACATGTCAAATTTATCTTTTTTATTCATATTATCTTTTACAAAAGAAAAAAACTTTTCTTTTAAAAACGATAAACTATAACACTTATTTGGATAATCTTTTTGAATCTTATCTAAAATATCCTTTAACTCTTCATACCCTATTTCATTTACAATAGCAAAAATATCCTCTCTTTGTAGCATTCTTTTCTCTCGATATAAAATATATGCTTTTGCTTGATCATAAAAATGATATTCCATTAATTTCTTCTCAACAATATCTTGAATTTCTTCTACATGCGCATATTCTTTCGTTTTAAATTTTTCACGTATCTCATTTATTATTTTATATAATGTATCTTCTGGAACTTCTGTTTGAAACGATTTTTTCATTGCTTCAAAAATTTTAAAATCCATGAATTCTTGTTTCTTTCCATCACGCTTTATTACCTTCATACATTTCCTCCATATTCTGCTATATAAGTAATATTACATTCATCAGTTAGTTATATGCAACTTTTATGCTCAACTTATGTTATATTTATTGCCATATAAGTAATTTAAAGAAATCCTCAATACTATCACATAAAATAGAAGCAATCTTTGATTGATATTGATCTTGTATCAATAATTCCCGATCATGAAAATTTGATAAAAATCCACATTCTACCAAAGCTCCAATCTTATGTGTATTATTCAACAAATAATAATCCCCTGTTTTTGCGGACATTTTTGAGTCTGTTTCTTTTTTAAAACGATTTTGAATTAACTTTGCCAAGGTTTCCGATACTGGATTTCCTTTTCGGTAAAACACTTGTGCTCCTTGTACATTAGTATTTGGATAACTATTTAAATGAACACTAATAAACAAATCTATCTTTTCTTGATTAATCATATCCATTCTCTTTTTCATATCTTCTCTTTTCCTATTCGCAGCATTTGGGCTTGCTAAATCATAAGCGCCATCTCTTGTTAAAACAACAACAGCTCCTTTCTTTTCTAATTCAGCTTTTGTTTTTTTGACAATACTTAAATTAATATCTTGTTCATGAATACCTTCAACCATTGCTCCATTATCTTTTCCGCCATGTCCTGCATCTAATACAATTGTTATTCCTTGTAATGACTTTTGTGCTCTTTTTGCCATTACATGTAGATGTAAACTAACAAATACAACTATAATCACAAAACCAAATATCAACAATTTCTTTTTCATATATTCACCCTTATGTAATATATGACAGTTTTCTACTTTTTAAGATAAATATATAAACAAAAAAAATGTACCACTTACTAATAAAATTACCACAGTTAAGTTAGATATTTTTAATTTTACTTAATAGAATTAAATCCTGTATAAATTATGTGACAAAAAAAACAATAAAATTATAAACTTATAAATCATTAACCCTTTATACTTCTATTCACACTTTCTTTTCTATTTCAGAGTTAATTATAAGTCTTTATTTTTAAACAAGCGTATTAGTGGAATAATGGCATAAACAAAACCTTATCCCACAATAATTATTTTACTTCATTTTAACACTCTTAATTAATAATTGATTTTTTTATTTACTATGATAAATATCTATCTCAATTAATCCATTAATACATACAATAGATTGGAGGTGCAATAATGTCACAAGGCTATTTATACATTAATGTTATAAATGAAGATCAACAATCGATTCCAGATGCACTTATTATCATTTATGATGAAAATAATGCTATATATACACCATCTACAAAACTTATAAATACCAAAAATCACATCATTTTACCTTGTCCAAATATTTCTTATTCTTTATCAAGTTCATGTGCTTCATGTCCTTATTCCATATATACAGTAGAAGTCAGTCATCCTTCCTATCATACAGAACGAATCGAAGGTGTTCAAATATTTCCGGAATCAACATCTATTTTAGATGTTCCTATGACCATTAAAAACGAAGAACCCTTACGTGTCAATCATACCCCAATTATGGATCATCGTTTATATACAGGAGGTTCCAATAATGCTTGAAAAAATTATCATTCCAAAAACCATTACCGTTCATTTGGGTAGACCTACGGTAACAGCAGAAAATGTAACTGTTAGTTTTTCTAATTATCTTAAAAATGTAGCTTCTTCAGAAATTTATCCTACATGGCCCTATCAAGCTTTAAAAGCGAATATTCTTGCGCAAATGTCATTGGTATTAAATCGTGTATATACAGAGTGGTATCGTGGTCGTGGATATTCTTATGATATTACAAATTCAACTGCATATGACCAAGCATTTGTAAAAGGTAGAAATATTTTTGATTCTGTAGCAAAAATCGTTGATGAAGTAATTGGTGAATATTTACAAAAGCCTTTTTTTCGTGAACCTTATTATGCAGAATACTGTGATGGAAAAAAAGCACAATGTCCCGGTTTAAAGCAATGGGGTACACTTGACCTAGCAGATCGTGGTTATGATGCTATGCGTATTATTCGTTATTATTACGGTGAAATTATAGAACTAAAATCAAGTGATAATATTCAACCAATCACATCTT
>JARHZK010000069.1 GCA_029258245.1 Longicatena sp.
GATCCTAAAGTAATGGTATATTATATTTTTGATAGTAATCAGTATTTGAATTATAGTGGAGATCCTTTTAAGGAAACTATGAAAGCAGCATTAATTGCAGAAAATATTACTGGAGTAACTTCTCAACAATCGAATGATGATAAAAAACATTATAATCAATGGGAAGAATATAAGATGCCATCACTTATAAATCATCAAATGGTATATGCAGATAAAAAGTTAGAAAATATGAAAATCGATACAATTAAAATTGGAAATGGAGATAGTGTGATTGCTCAGTTTCCAATAGAAAATAGTAGCATTTATACGAATCAAAAAATATTTTTATTAACAGATGGAGCTCAGATAACTATGCCAAATATGAATGGATGGACGAAAAAGGATATAACTGCATTTTGGAAACTCACACAAATAGAAGTTGAAATAGATGGAAGTGGAATGGTTCAAAGTCAAAATATTAAACCAGGTGCGACTATAAATAGAGATTCTGTTATAAAAGTAAAGTTAAAATAAAAAATTTAATATTAAATTTACGGGTAATAAAATATATAAGCAATATCTATGTTTATTACCTGTTTTTTTATTTAAAAATAGAATTTAAATAAAAGAATTTGAGAAGTTAAATTTCTTGTAAAAAATAAAGGTTATTCTGCATATAAATTTATTGAGGTGTTTGAATGGTAAAACATAAGGTGCAGAAACGTATTCAAATTATATATATGTGTAGTTTATTATTATTTAGCTGTATACTTGCTAAATTAGGATATGAACAAATCATACATCATACAAATATTATGGATAAAGCATTTGATTTGTGGGAAAGAGATTTTATTGTGAGCGGGATTCGTGGTTCTATCTTAGACAAGAATGGGAATATACTTGCACATGATATACCAGCAACATCAGTTATGGCAGTACCTGCACAAATACGTGATATAAATATTGTGGCAAAAAAGTTATCTGCAATATTAAAAACATCAGAAAGTTTAATAAAAGAAAAATTACAAAAGCACGTAAGTACGATAAAGTTGTATCCTGAAGGAAAATTCATTAGTAAAGAACAAGTTAAGGAAATAGAAAGATTAGAACTTGATGGAATCTATTTAATTCAAGATTCTTTAAGAAATTACCCTAATGGAAATTATTTGGCACAAGTATTAGGTTTTACCGGAATGGATAATCAAGGGTTATCTGGACTAGAGTTACAATTTGATGATATTTTAAATGGAAAAAATGGAGCTTTACATATTCCATTTGATGCAAAAGGAAATAAAGTGAAGTTATATGAAGAAGATTTTGAGGCTTCTGGTCGTGGAATGGATGTTTGTTTAACTATAGATTCTAAAATACAAGAAATTTTAGAAAGAGAATTGAATAATTTAATAAAAAAATATGAACCAAAATCAGCACTTGCCTTAGCAATGGATCCTAATAATGGAGAAATTCTTGCAATGGTATCAAAACCTGATTTTGATCCAAATCATTATCAAAATTATGATAGCAGTGTATATAATCATAATTTACCAATATGGAAGAGTTATGAGCCAGGATCTACTTTCAAATCTGTGATTTTTGCAAGTGGATTAGAATTAAAATTATATGATATGTTTAAAGATACGTATGATGATAAAGGGTATGAAATTGTACAAGGAACTAGAATTAAGTCGTGGAAGGCTGGTGGTCATGGACATCAAACATTTTTGCAAGTTTTAGAAAATTCAAGTAATCCAGGATTTGTGGAGATTTCGAGAAGAATGGGTTTGGATAGAGAGTATGAGTATGTAAAAAAATTTGGTTTTGGAGAAAAAACCGGAGTTGATCTTCCGGGAGAAAGTGCTGGAATAATGTTCAAAAAAGAAAATATGAATGAATTGGAACAAGCAACTGTTGCGTTTGGACAAGGAATTAGTGTAACACCGATTCAATTAGTAACAGCTTTTTCTTCAATAGTCAATGGAGGCAAATTATTTCAACCTCATATTACTAAATCAATTCAAAATCCAATGAATCATGAAGTACTTGTAGAATATCCAACAGTAGAAAAAAGAAAAGTAATTAGTGAAGATACAAGTAAAAAAATGCGATATGCATTAGAAAGTGTAGTGGCAAATGGAGGTGCTAAGCAAGCATATATTGAGGGTTATCGCATAGGAGGAAAAACGGGAACAGCACAAATTGCAGAAAATGGAGTTTACTCCACTACAAATTATAATTTATCTTTTTTATCTGCTGCACCAATTGACAATCCTAAAATTGTTTTATATATTGCAGCAGATTCACCGAAAAATGATATTTTATATGGAGGTACTGTAATAGCTCCTGTTGCAAAAAAATGTTATGAGGATATATTGCCTTATCTAGGCGTAGAAAAGGTAGAAAAACAAATTCCTAAAAAAATAGTTTGGCCGGAAACAGAAAATATTGTTGTGGATAACTTTATAGGAAAGAAACGCTCGAAAATTTCACAAGAAGGTATTACATTTACATTTTATGGTGAAGGTGATGTAGTAATTGATCAAATGCCACAAAAAGGAACAGTTCTATCACCTGATGGAGGAGAGGTTTGGATTTATCTTGGAAAAGAAACTAAGTAATGTATTAAAAGAACTTGGGATTAAAACAGAAGATAATCGTATTGTATTTGGAATTAGTGATGATTCAAGAGAAATAAAAAGTGATTGGATTTTTGTTTGTAGAAAAAAAAGTGGGAAATACTCTGAAAAATATATTAATGATGCATTAAAAACAGGTGCAGTTGTTTTATGTGACAATGATTTAAATGTGAAATCTAAAAATATTTATAAGATTAAAAATATAGAATTAGAGATACCTAAAATGTTAAAAATCTTTTATGGAGATATAACTAAAAATTTGATTGTGATCGGAATTACTGGTACAAATGGTAAATCTAGTGTGTCAGGATATATAACACAAATTTTAAGATCTTCATCAAAAAATGTTTTAAGAATTGGAACACATATTGTAGAAGATGGAAAAAATGATTATAAGATTAAAAATACGACACCAGATTGTTTTCAATTAATTCAGTATTTCCAAATGGCTGTTGAAGAAAATATATCCTATATAGTTATGGAAGTGAGTTCTCATGCGATTAGTCAACATCGAATTTGTTTTGTAAGATTTGATTATGTTATATATACAAATATTGATAGTGACCATATAGATTATCATAAAACTAGAGTTCAATATGCATTTACAAAATTAAAATTAATGGATTATATAAAGAAGGATGGATATGGAATAATAAATATAGATGATGGAATATTATGTAATATAAATTATTTTTATCCTAATAAATTTATTACGGTTGGATTGAATGATTCACATTTTAAAATTCATGATATCGATTTAACAGATCATAGTATTTCTTTTTATATAAATGATTATTATTTTTATGCTCCTTTATTAGGAAAGTTCAATGTTTATAATCTTGCACAAGCAATATGTGTTTCATATATGCTTAAAATTTCAATGGAAAAAATTCAACAAAATGTAAAAAAAGTTTTAGCAGTGCCTGGAAGAATGGAAATTATGAATGGAAATGGTTTTTATGTATGGATTGATTATGCACATACGGCAGAAGCATTGAAAAAAGTACTGATATTTGCGAATAAGATAAAAAATAATAATATATACGTTATTGTGGGGTGTGGAGGAAACCGTGATCGAAGAAAACGTAAAGAAATTGCAGATATTGCCTGTAAATTCAGTACAAAGGTGATTTTTACAACAGATAATCCAAGATATGAAGAACCATATAAAATTATATATGATTTATGCGAAACTTCTTATAAAAATTATGAAGTGTTTGAAAATAGAAGATTTGCATTAAAATATACTATTAAAATTGCAGAAGAAAGTGATATAATAATAATCGCTGGAAAAGGCGATGAAGATACACAAGAAATAAATGGAGACTTTTATCATTTTCACGATGGGGAATGTGTAAGAAGTTATTTAAAAAGGGAGGGTTAAAGTTGGAACTAAAATATATTTTAGCATTTATAAGTAGTTTGTTATTAACGCTATTAGTTATGCCAAAACTAATTCCGTTTTTACATAAGATAAAATTTGGGCAAAGTATTCGAGAAGAAGGTCCTCAAAGTCATAAAGCAAAAACAGGAACACCTACAATGGGAGGAATTGTTTTTGTAATTGTGCCTATTTTTGTTATGTTAGTATTGAATTTGAAAGCATTTTTAACTCCAGAAATGTTAATTGTAATTTTTGCTTATTTAGGATATGCGTGTATTGGATTTATTGATGATTTTTTGATTGTTGTAAAAAAGAATAATGATGGATTAAAGCCATCAATGAAATTCTTGATGCAAAGTGTATTGGCGATAGTTTTTTATTTTGCGTATATTAGTATTGCGGAGACTACAATTCAAATTCCAGTATTTCATATGGCAGTAGAATTAGGGTTTTTATATTTTATTTTGATTTTCTTTATGTTCACATGTGAAAGTAATGCTGTAAATTTAACAGATGGATTAGATGGATTAAGTGCAGGTACATCACTAATTGCAATTGCACCATTTGTCATTTTTGCATTATTACAAAAGAATACAGATTTAGCAATGTTTCTATTGGCAGTGTCTGGAGCATTGGTAGGATATTTGAAATTTAATGTTCATCCAGCAAAAATATTTATGGGTGATACTGGTTCACTTGCTTTAGGTGGTTTGCTTGCGGCAACTGCTATGATTTTAAAACAAGAAATTTTATTAATTATTATTGGCGGTGTATTTGTGATTGAATTATTATCCGTTGTTATACAAGTTACGAGTTTTAAATTAACAGGGAAACGAGTATTTCGTATGTCACCACTTCATCATCACTTTGAATTAGGTGGAATGAAGGAAACCAAAGTTGTATTGATGTTTTGGTGCATAGGTTTTTTGTTTGCAATTCTTGGCTTATGGTTGGGGGTAATTTAACATGAGTAAGTGTGTGTTAGTTATAGGAGCAGCTAAAAGTGGAGTTTCTGTTGCAAAATTATTACATCGCCATGGATATGATGTGATAATTACAGATATGAAAGAAATTAGTGAAAAAGATGAATTAATTTCATGTGGTATTGAAGTATACGAAAATGGACATCCAGATTTTTTAAAAAGAGATGATTATTCTTTTGTGGTAAAAAATCCTGGCATTAAATATACAGTTCCTTTTGTGAAATATTTCGTGGATCATAATATTCAAATACTTACAGAAATTGAAATTGGATATCGTTATGCTAAAAAATTTCATTATGGAGCAGTTACAGGAACAAATGGAAAAACTACAATCACAACAATGTTATATCAAATGTTACAAAAAAAAGGAAATGCAGTTGTTGCAGGGAATATTGGATTTCCACTTTCTTCATTAGCAAACCAATATGAAGAAGTAGAAAAAAATGTTGCACTAGAATTAAGTAATTTTCAATTATTAGGTATTGATACTTTTGCTCCTGAAGTAAGTGTTGTTTGTAATCTTGCTCCGGATCATTTAGATTATATGTCAAATGTTGAATCTTATTATGAAAGTAAAATGAGGATATACAAAAATTGTAGGAAAGAAGATTGGTTTTTACGTAATGTAGATGATTTTACAGTTATGAAGTATGCTAAAAATATTCCATGTACAGTTATTGATTTTTCATTGAAAAGAGAAGATGTTGATTTATATCGTAAAGATGGATGTGTATGGTTTAAAAATGTTATGTTATTTGAAGAAAAAATGTTTAAAGTTGTAGGAGACTATAATTTATCTAATGCGATGATTGCTTCTTGTATGGCGTATAAATTAGGTGTTTCTTTAGATGATATTCGTGATACTATTGCAACTTTTCAACCTGTAGAGCATCGTTTGGAATTTATTGGTGAAAAAAATGGTGTAAAATATTATAATGATTCAAAAGCAACGAATACACATGCAACTGCCGCAGCTTTAAGTGGATTCGAAAAAAATATTATTTTACTTGCAGGTGGTCATGATAAAGGTATTAGTTTTGATGATTTAAAACAATATGATAGTCGTGTGAAACTTTGCGTTTCGTTTGGTGAAACAAAAGAAAAATTCAAATCAATTTTTTCAAATGTGACATGTGTTGAAACAATGCAAGATGCACTAGATGAAGCAGTTCGAATTTCGAAAAAAGGAGATATCATTTTATTATCTCCAGCATGTTCGAGTTATGATCAATTTAAAAATTATGAAATAAGAGGAAAGCTTTTTAAAAAAATGGTAGACGTGTACTTGAATAAGTAAAGGAGAGTATAATGATGATAGAAATTTTGAAATCAATATTGTATGGAATTGTAGAAGGTATTACAGAATGGTTACCAGTTAGTTCTACAGGACATATGATTTTATTTGAAGAAATATTGCCTATGAAAGTATCAGAGAATTTTTGGAATGTATTTTTGGTTGTTATTCAATTAGGTGCTATTTTAGCAGTCGTTTTATTATATTGGAACAAAATTTTCCCGTTTAATTTTAAAAATAAAAATCGTCCATTTATTCGATATGATATAATGAATTTATGGGGAAAAATATTAGTTGCATGTATTCCTGCAGCTATTGTTGGTATTGCTTTTGATGATATTTTAGAAAAATATTTATATAATTCAATTGTTGTTGCTACTATGTTGGTATTGGTAGGTATTGCTTTTTTGATTATTGAAAATCACAATAAAACACAGCATGCTCGAGTTCATAAACTAAATGAATTATCTTATATTGACTCATTTAAAATTGGTATATTTCAGTTAATGGCTGCAATTTTCCCAGGAACATCAAGAAGTGGAGCTACTATTTTAGGTGGATTAATGATAGGAGTAAGCCGTACGATTGCAGCAGAATTTACTTTTTTCTTAGCAATTCCTGTTATGTTTGGAGCAAGTTTGTTAAAAATTTTAAAATTTTTAAAAGCTGGATTTGTTTTTAGTGGAATGGAAATAGCAATTTTGATTATTGGTATGTTTGTGGCTTTTATAGTATCAATTATTGTTATTCGATTTTTAATGGGGTATATTAAAAAACATGATTTTAAAGTGTTTGGATATTACCGAATTGTTTTAGGAATCATTGTTTTGGCATGTTTCTTTATGGGAATTATTTCTATATAAAAATTAAAAATGATTAAATTTAACACGCTTCTTTCATTTGGACTTTGTTACTGTTCGAATGAAAGAAGTTTTTTTATAAAATAAATAGAGAATAGCACGAGTTTGTATTACTTGTGTTATAGGATCTATTGTACAAAATCCTATTTTTGAATTATGAAATGTGAACTTTTTCATGAATTTGCACTGTTAGAAAATCTAAGGTTGAAATAGGAAATTACATAGATTATGATAATACGCAAAGAATGATTACAAAATTAAAAGGATTAATTCCTGCACATAATGTAGGATTTAATCCTTAAATATTATCTAATTATAAATATTAGTTATTTTTTAGTTAATAGGTTTAATTTATAATAAAATTAAAAAATTTGAAATCCAATTTTTTTCTTTACTTTCATTACTTTTTTGTGTGCAATATGTCTTGCTTTTTCATTTCCGTCTTGTATTACTTTTTCAACCACTCCACTAGAAATAATTTCTTTATAGCGAAGTTGTAAGTTGGTTAAAAAATCAAATACAACTTGTCCAACTTCTTTTTTAAAATCACCGTAACCTTTTCCTGTGTAGCGATGAACAATGTCATTGATTGGTTCTCCAGTTAAAGAAGAAAGAATTGTGAGTAAATTAGAAATACCAGGTTGATTTTCGATATCATATTGAACAATACCAATGGAATCTGTGACAGCTGACATAATTTTTTTACGTGCAACATTTGGTTCATCTAATAAATCGATAGTCCCTTTTGGATTTTCGTCAGATTTAGACATTTTTTTTGTAGGATCTTGTAATGAATATATTTTTGCACCTACTTTTGTGACAAGTGGTTCTGGAATTACAAAGGTATCCCCAAAACGATTATTAAAACGTTCGGCTAAATCTCGTGTGAGTTCAACATGTTGTTTTTGATCAACACCGACAGGAACAAAATCAGCATCATATAATAAAATGTCTGCTGCCATAAGAGATGGGTATGTGAATAATCCAGCAGTAATACCGGTTTCTCCTTTTGCAGTTTTATCCTTATATTGTGTCATACGTTGTAACTCTCCAATATAAGAATTACAGATTAAAATCCAACCTAATTCAGCATGTTCACTAATGTCACTTTGTAAAAAAATTGTAGCTTTTTCAGGATTGAGTCCACATGCCAAATATAAAGCAATTAGGTCTTTAGTATTTTTTTTTAGTTCTGCCTTGTCTTGAGGCACAGTTATGGCGTGCATATTAGCGATGAATACAAACATTTCGTAATCATCTTGATAAGCAACAAAATTTCGTATCGCTCCAATGTAATTTCCTAATGTAAGACGTCCTGTTGGTTTAATTCCACTTAACATTCTTTTCATAAATATTTAATTCCTTTCTGTTAATATAAAAAAAGGTACCTTGTGAAGGACGCAATTTGCGTGGTACCAGCCTTTTTATTCATTAAAGATAGATAATGAATCACTCAGTCGATAACGGTGACACCCGATTCAAGTGAATTTGCTCCAAAGTCCCAATTCAAAAATAGCATGTACTGATTTCCACCAAACATCAGCTCTCTATTTAACAAAAAACTATTTTCTACTATATACTTTTTCATAGCGTTTACTTAATTATCTTACTATTAATATAGTGAGTTTACAAGTATAAAATAAATATTGGTATAAATATTGGCGTAAAAATATAAAATTATCTTTGCATAAATTAAACAATTCGATATAATTGATATAGAAGTATAGGAGGTAATTTTAAATGATTATATTGTATACATCGCCAGGTTGTGCTAGTTGTAGAAAAGCGAAACAATGGTTAAAAGATAATGATATGAAATTTGTTGAGAAAAATATCTTTACTACAATTTTAAAAGAAGATGAAATTAGATATTTATTACAGCGTACAGAAAATGGAACAGAGGATATTATTTCTACTAGAAGCAAGGCATTTCGAGAATTAAATAAGGATGTCAATGATTTATCTGTAAGGGAATTAGTAGATATCATTCAAAAAAACCCATCTATATTGAAAAGACCTATCATGATTAATGAAAGCAGTTTTGTTGTAGGATATGATGATGATGAAATTACAACGTTAGTACCTGCAAAGCTAAGATTAACAGTAAGACAGGCATGTAATGATAATTGTCCTAATTATCCAATTTGTGGGAAAGTTAGAGAAGAAATAAGTTGATAAAGAGTGTAGCTACAAATCTACACTCTTGTAATTATAAAGTGTATTTTGGATAAAATGAAAAAAAGTAAAAAAAAGTAAAAAAAACATTGACAAAAAAGGGATAAGATTGTATTATATACAGGCACTCAACGAGAGTGTAAAGAAAGAATTTGGTCTTTGAAAACTGAACAAGAAACGTCAATTAAAAAACAATAAAAAAGGAAAAACGTTAGTGAAACGTTTTGAGCTAAATCAAATGGAGAGTTTGATCCTGGCTCAGGATGAACGCTGGCGGCATGCCTAATACATGCAAGTCGAACGGAGCGACTAG
>JARHZK010000071.1 GCA_029258245.1 Longicatena sp.
TATCTAAGAAAGACATTAGCAATAATGAAGAAATCGCAGGTGCTACATTGACTGTATATCCAAAAGGCAATAAAGCAGAAACGTTTGATACTTGGGTAAGTGGACAGGATGGAACAAATGAAGATGGAACGATCAAGCCACATATCATCAAAGGATTAGAAGCTGGAAAGACATATATCCTAGAAGAAACAAGTTCTCCATATGGTTATGCAATCGCACAGAACGTAGAATTTACAATTGATGATACTGGAAAAGTACAATCCGTAGAAATGAAAGATGAAATGGTATTCGGTCAATTGAAATGGAACAAGACAGGAGAATTGTTTAATCAAACAGTTACAGGACAAACAGAATTCGGTAAGACGGAATCTCCAGTATGGAACAAATCCAATCTATTAGGTGCTAAAATCACAATTTATGCGGATGAAGATATTACGATTGGAAATCATACATATTACAAGAAAGACGAAGCAATCGAAGTATTGGAAAGCGATTGGAAAGAAGTTCTAAGTAAGAAATTACCTGTAGGTAAATATTATTACAAAGAAACAGAAGTACCTCATGGATATATCCAAGATACAGAAAAACATGAATTTGAAATTAAAGACAATCAAATCAATGAATTACAAATAGTCTCTTCAACGCTTGCCAACGCACGTGCAAAAGCAAACATTGATATGACAAAAGTATTAGAAGAACAAGAAATCTTTAAAAACCAAAATGCTTATAAAGACGTTGTGTTCGGTATTTATGCAAGAGAAGATATTTATGATTACATGGGCAATGTTGCCATTAAAAACGGAACATTGATCTATACAAGTGGAATCAATAAAGATGGTTCATTGACATTAGCAGATACGTTTGATTTACCAAACGGAGTTTACTATATCAAAGAATTAGCAACCAATCCTCAATACGTATTGAATGAGAAAGAATACGATTTTGAAATTGCTTATCATGGAAAAGATATTACATCTTATAAAGTAAGCATTGGAAAAAATGGAATCATTAACAATGAGCTTGCAAGAGGAAGTATCTTAGTACATAAAGTTGATGCAGACGATCAAGACAAAGTATTAAGTGGAGTGGAATTTCATCTATCTGACAAAAAAGATATGAGCAATATCATCAAAACTGTAAAAACAGATGATAAGGGAATTGCCGAATTCAAAGATTTAGAACTTGGAACATATTATGTACAAGAAGCAAAACAATTAGACGGATATGTTTTAAATGATCATATTTATAAAATAGATCTTGTTAAAAACAATGATGTATTAGAGATTATGTGTAAAAACCAACAAATAAAATCAACAATAACGATTCATAAAATTGATTCTAAAACAAGAAAAAGTATTTTTGGAGAAGCCGAGTTTACTCTTTATAAAAATAAAGATTGTACAGAGATGGTACAGCAACAGAAAACAAATAAAAAAACAGCTTTAGCAACATTTTCTAATCTTCCGTATGGAACATATTTTATTAAAGAAACGAAAGCACCAAATGGTTATCGAATAAGCAACCAAGTAATCGAAATAAAAATTAATGATGAATGGGTGAATAAGAATAAAAAAGGATATGTTATAGAATTTTCAAATGAAAAAGAAATAGCGAAAAATACGATTCAAACAGGAACTAGGAACAATATGGTCGCATATGGTGTCTTACTTATGATGAGTCTTATTTTTATATGTGGAATTAGAAAACATATAAAAAAGAAAGGTTCATTTTAGTTGATGTTCATATTTTATAATTGATTATTGTAAAAAAGCTTTTTCTAATACATATTTTGTGCTAAAATAAAATTATGTATAGGAGGTATGCTATATGAGTATTGGGCAAAAGTTCAAAGAATTTATCTCTCCAATGGATGATGATGATATTTTGGAAGTGGAAGAAGAATATGAAGAAAATCCAACAATTTCAGAATATGAACAACCTAAATCAAAAGTAGTAAATCGTTTATCAAGTGATACTAAAATGGTCTTGTTTGAACCACGTTCATTTGATGAAGCAGAAGAAGTCGCAAAACGTTTAAAAGAAAACAAGGCAGCAGTAATCAATTTACATAAATTACAACGTGATTATGCACAAAGAACAATTGATTTCTTAACAGGTGTTGTATTTGCACTAGATGGTAGTATTCAAAAAATCGGACATAATGTAATTTTGTGTGCTCCACGCAACATCGCTGTTCATGGTGAAATTTCACTTGATGCAAGCGAAGAGGATTAGTATCGTTGATTCATTATGAACATTACAGGGGTAATGAGGAATTCGTAAAGCGCATCTATGATTTGATAGAATTAATGGAACGTCGGAAGCGAATTGTCATTACTCCTTTTTTTACGCCTGAAGAATGTATGATTTGTGATCGTATTTTAGGGAATCAAATTTTATATTATAAATCTGGCGGGTATGATGGAGCAGAACGATGCCGATATGCATTTTATCCTTATGAAGAAATAAATAAGAATGTAAATATTAGTGTATTACGTGCAAAATATTCTTCACAGTTTGGAAAATTACAACACTCAGATGTTTTAGGTGCAATTATGAATTTAGGTATTGGACGTGAAAAAATTGGAGATTTGATCGTTCAAGAGCATGAAATTATTATATTTTTAGATAAAGAAATTGAAAATTATATTATTTGTAATTTAACGAAAATAAAACGAAGTAGCGTTCATTTTTCAGTTTATGATGGAAAAATTACATATACACCTAAAATACAATATCAACAAAAAATAGTGTCAAGTATACGGATGGATGTTGTTGTTGCGGCACTTTCGAATGTATCGAGACAAAAAGCACAACATTTAATTAAGGCAGGTTTTGTAAAACTTAATCATGTTGTACTTGAAGAAAGTTCTAAAGTGTGTAATAATAATAGCGTTATATCAATTCGTGGATATGGTCGTTTTTGTTTTGTTGAGGTAGTCAAGAAAACAAAAAAAGATCATTATGTTGTTTTAGTTGGAAAGTATCAGTAGGGTGATGAAGTATGGAAAAGCAAAGATTCGGTACA
>JARHZK010000075.1 GCA_029258245.1 Longicatena sp.
TTAATAAGCTAATGAATTTAAATAGAAAAAATAGTTCTATATAAATTATAGCTCCATATGATAAGATATCTATTATTTTAGTAATTAGAATATCGCTGATATTAACACATCCAATCTACATTAATCACACTACCAAACAATTTTAGAAAATCTAGTTACATGATTAGCAGCAAACATAATCTGATGTTTTAGATTATATGTCACTTCTGATCTCCCTACATCAATCGTATGAGATTCTTCTACATAATAATTACTTGCCATTCTTCTTCTTACTTTTACTGCCTCACCAGATGCCCAAACAATTCTACCTGATTCTTTTATTCCAATTTTTGCGTTAAAATCATGCATTACATATTGTCCAGGTGTATAGTAAACCTTTAAATCATACCAACTTTTTCTATTTGTTAATGTTACTCCATCTGTATTACGTTTATCCATAACTGTAACAACATCATTCATCAATTTCATTGTTGTTTGTTTAGGTCTTTCTTTATAAGCTTCTTCATTTGCCAAAAGATATTCGTTAATCACATCCCCTTGTGCATTTTCAAAGATGTAGTTTGCAGGATATGAATAGAAATCACTAAACATTTCAATTTCCTCTGCGTAATCTTCTACACCTTGTGTAGAAATCTCCCCTTCTGCTGCATTTACTTGAACAGTAGTAAATGCTGTTAATAAAGCAAAACATAATGTAATTTTTTTCATTTCCAATTTCCTCCTTAAAGTCGCATAATTTAATATTACATGTAGAAAAAAATTTTTCATAGTGTTTGGCATTTAATAATATATTTTTGGCTTAAATTCGCTTATGTACTATAAATTGTATCATCAATTATCTAATTTGTCTTTGTTCTATAATTATTTTAATAAATTTATCAAAAAAAATGTTGACTTTGGCTAACAAAACGAATATAATATAAATGAAGTTAGACATAACTAACAAAGGGAGATGTGCTTCCTTTCTACATTTTCCCATTTTCCTCTATAACTTTATAACCAATATAATTTCTAACTTCATAATGTAGTATGATTCTATCTTTCCGATAGATTAAACAATCGAAAAGAGCTGCGATAATTATCGCAGTCTCTTTTTTTTATTAAAACATCCTGACTTTAAAAAGAAGTAAGTATTTTATCACTTACTCCTTTTTTTAAACATTTATAGAATAATCTACAATTATATTTATACTAACCTATATCTATTTTTGTTCTTGTCTTTTTTTATTTAATAATAAAGCAAACACTATACCTGCACCTAATACTGCTGTCCATAACAATACTGTATTTGTTGACACTCCTGTATTTGGTTTTTCTTCATTTTCTATTTGTTCATTATTTGGGTTTTCTGATTGCCCTGGTTTTTCTTGAACTTCTGGTTTTTTAATTGGTGTTGCTGGTGTTAAATCTTCCCACGGTGTTCCTGTATCTGGTTTTTCTGGATCAACTGGTTTATTTGAATTATCTTTTTCTTCTAATGAATTAAATGCTTCTTGTAAATTATTTAAAACTTTATTTACTTCTACTTGTTGAACATTTCTATCTTTATTAACTTTTAAAGCAGCATCTAACGCAGTTTTAAAGTTCTCATAAGAATCATCAGTATATTTATCCTTATTAGTATTTTCTACTTTATGAATGTATTCATTTAATTCATCATAATTAACCAATCCATTTTCATTTTCGATATCACTCAATTTAAATTTTGCTTGTTTGATATAGCATAAATCAGTAGTTACATTACCCCATCCATGATTTTTAGAGAATTCTTCATCCCAATGTCCATAGCTGTCCATAATAAATGTACCATCATCTAATACAACAACTCCTGCATATCCTGTATCTCCACCTTTTGCATTTTGAGCGTA
>JARHZK010000170.1 GCA_029258245.1 Longicatena sp.
ATACAATGATATAAGGTAGATATAAGAAACATTAAAAATAAACAAATGATGTAAACAGAAACACCTACACTCCGAATCACATTACCAATCAAGTAGGAATATATGGCAGCAGCAGGTAATGTAATAATACAAAGAAGAGCCATAATACCATGAGTCACACAGTTCGCTACTTCTTCTCCTAATCCAAGTTTATACATATCTCGCATTGATTTTTGTTCCACTATAAAAACCTCCATTTGAATGTAAAATATTGTAGCATAATTTATATAAAAGCTCAATAATATGCAAATTTTGAGAATGAAAATTTACAGAGTAAATATGGAAAAATTAATTTGCAAAACAAATATGTAAATGTATATCATATTATACTATAAAACCAGTAGATAATATGATATACTTAAACAAGATATGTATTTTAACTATGAATGGAGGCATTTATGTTTTTAAAACGTATTGAATTACAAGGGTTTAAATCGTTTGCTGATAAATCAGTGATAACATTTGATTCAGATGTGACTGGTATTGTTGGACCCAACGGATGTGGTAAAAGCAATATTAATGATGCAATTCGATGGGTATTAGGGGAGCAAAGTGTAAAATCATTACGTGGAACAAGCATGAGTGATGTGATTTTTAATGGTTCAACGCAAAGAAAACCAGTCAATATGGCAGAAGTTACGCTTGTATTTAATAATTCAAATCATATACTGAATATTGATTTTGAAGAAGTAGAGGTCACGAGAAGGTTACATAGAAAAAGTGGGGAAGGAGAATATTTTATTAATCGGACACCATGTCGATTAAAAGATATTGTTGATTTAGTAATGGATACTGGATTAGGAAAAGATTCATTATCTATTATCTCGCAAGGTAACATTTCAGCATTTGCTGAGGCAAAACCCGAAGAAAGAAGGGCTTTATTTGAAGAAGCAGCAGGTGTTGCTAAATATAAAAAAAGAAAAAATGAATCATTGGGAAAGCTAAATCGAATGCAAGAAAATCTTTCTAGATTAGAAGATATTATTATTGAGTTAGAACGACAAGTTGTTCCTCTAAAAAAGCAGGCAAAAAAAGCTACTATATATTTAGAAAAGAAAAGTGAATTAGAAAAAATAGAAGTAAGTGTTTTGGTTCATGAAATTGAAGTGTTAAATGGAGAATTAGAAAAGTTAAAAAAGCAAGCTTTTGAATTAGATACGAAGAAAGCGATGCATGAAACAACAATTTCTGTTGTCGATGTAAAAAATACAGAATTGCGCAATGAAATGTATCAATTAGATCGTGAAATAACAAAATTGCAAGAAATATTTACACGTGTGAGTGAAGATGCACATGTATTAGAAACAAGAAAAATAGAAATTGATGAAAAAAGAAAATATGCAATAGAACATTTAAATGATAAAGAAAAAGCTAAAGAATTGAAAATATTGATGGATGAAGCTTTATATGAATACGAAGATCGTTTAAAAAGATTTAAAGATCTAGATGTAGATATGGCTTTGTGTAAGGATCAAATAGAAAAATGTAATAGTGATATTGAATATTGTAAGCAAGAAAAAAATCAAGCAGATATTATATTAAATCGTTTGACGAATCGTAAAGAGGTGCTAAAAAATTTATTAAAGCAACCGTTTAATCATCAATATGCAGTAAAATCAGTTTTGGAAGCTAATTTATATGGGGTATTAGGGACGGTTTCACAAATTTTTAAACCACTAGCAAATTATGAAATAGCAATTTCTAATGCGTTCGCAGGAGCTATATATCATATTGTTACAGAAAATGAAGAGTGCGCACGTCATGCTATAAATTTTTTAAAAAAAAATCAATCAGGTAGAGCAACTTTTTTACCTTTAACTGTCATGAAACCACATTACATTAGTGAAGAAAATTGTATGATTGTAAAAAAAAATAGTGGTTTTTTAGGAGTTGCAAGTGGATTTGTTGAAAATAATGAAAGATTTAATGGTATAAGAGATTCTTTACTTGGAAATGTACTCATTGTGGATCAGTTAACGAATGCGAATGAACTTGCAAAACTTTTGAATTACAGGTATAAAATTGTAACTTTAGAAGGAGATATCGTTAATAAAGGCGGAAGTATGGCAGGAGGTCGTAGTAGAAATAGTACGACACCGTTAACTATACAAAAAGAATTTGATTATATTTCACAAGAGTTAGAAGAACAAAGAATAAAAACAAATCAATCAAAAAATAAATTAGCTGAACTACAAAATCAAGAAGAACGATTGCGTTCAAGTTTTGTTCAAATGCAAATTTCAAGTGCACAGTTAGATCCAATTGTAAAATCGAAATGGGCTAAATATGATCGATTAAAAGAAGAATATGAAAAGTCAGCACCTGAAAAAGAGTTACAAAATTCAGAATCAAAAGATAATGATATTATTGTTAAACTTTCTGAAATGCATTCAAAAATCGATGGTTTCACATCTGAAATGAAAAGCAAGCGAGAAAGACGTATGAAAATAGGGTACGAAGTGGAAAGAAAAGATTCTCAAATACGAATATTACGAAAAGAATTGCAAAAACTACATAATGATATACGTGATATAGAAGTTTTACAAGCTAAGACAGAAACAAAACTTGAAGCAATGGTGGAAAGATTGAGTACAACATATGAAATGACATTTGAGTATGCACAAAATAAAAAAATCGATATAGATATTGAAATTGCAAAGAAACAAGTGATACAATTAAAAAACGAAATTGCAAATTTAGGAAATATAAATTTAGATGCTCCATTAGAGTATAAAGAAGTTAGTGAAAGATTTGATTTTTTGTCAAAACAAAAAATGGATTTAGAATCTGCAAAAGATAAAATATTAACGGCAATTGATGAAATGGACGAAATCATGATTCAGCAATTTAGTGAAATGTTTGAAAAAATCAATTCACAATTAAATATTGTTTTTCGTGCATTGTTTGGAGGAGGAAAGGCAAAATTATTTCTTGTTGATCCAAATGATATTTTAAATACGGGAATTGACATTGATGTTCAACCTCCTGGAAAAACAGTACAAAATATACGTCTATTTTCTGGTGGTGAAAAAAGTTTAATTGCAATTTGTGTGCTATTTTCTATTTTAAAAGCAAGAACGGTTCCATTATGTATATTTGATGAAGTAGAAGCTGCACTTGATCAAGCCAATGTGGAACGATTTGCAAAGTATATTGGACAATTTCGTGGTGAAAGCCAGTTTGTTGTTGTAACACATAGAACAGGAACTATGGAACAATGTGATGCATTATATGGGGTAACTATGCAACAAAACGGAGTATCACAGTTACTAAAAGTAAAATTGCAGGATGCAATTTCAATGATTGATAAAGAAGAGGTGAAATCATAGTGGGAATTTTATCAAAATTGAAGAATGCCTTTTCGTCTAAAAAAGACGGCGATTGTTATTTGAGTGGATTAAATAAATCAAAAAAATCTTTTTCGGAGCGCATTCGAAGATTAGCAGTTGGGTTTTCAGGTGTTAATGAAGAGTTTTTAGAAGAATTAATGATTGTTTTATTAGAGGCAGATATTGGAATTAAAACAGCGCAAAAAATTGTTGATGAAGTTGAAACAAGGGCCATGGATCAAAAATTAAAGAAATTTAGTGAAATAACAGATTGTTTAATTGAGGTAATGCATGATATGTATTGTAACCATGAAGACAAACCGTTTAACAAAAATGAAGATGGCCCAACTGTTATTTTGATGGTTGGGGTTAATGGAAGTGGAAAAACTACAACGACAGCAAAACTTACTAAATTATTTAAAGAAGAAGGTGCGAGTGTTGCGTTGGCTGCAGCAGATACTTTCCGCGCAGGTGCTATTGATCAACTAGCCACATGGGCAGATAGGTTAGATGTTCCTTGTATTAAAGGAAGAGAAGGTGGAGATCCAAGTGCTGCATTGGTAGATGCATGTCGATTTGCTAAAGAAAATCATATTGATTACTTAATTGGTGATACTGCAGGAAGATTACAAAATAAAGCAAATTTGATGAAAGAGCTTGAGAAAATGCATCGTGTTATTGAAAGAGAAATACCTAGTGCACCACATGAAGTTTGGTTAGTGTTAGATGCAACAACAGGACAGAATGGTATTTCACAAGCACAAATTTTCTTAGAAACAACTAAGGTAAGTGGGATTATATTGACAAAACTTGATGGAACAGCAAAAGGTGGTATAGTTGTTGCAATTCGGGATCAGTTAGGATTGCCTGTAAAATATATTGGATTAGGAGAAAAAGCAGATGATTTAAGACCATTTGATATTGATTCTTATCTATATGGATTATGTGAGGAATTATTAGAAGAATGATAGAAAAAACAGAAGAAATGAATTCACTTTTAGATTTTTATGATTCTTTACTTACAGAAAAGCAATTAAATGTGATGAATTTGTATTATAAGGAAGATTTTTCGCTTGCAGAAATTGCAGAAGAAATGAATATTTCACGTGCGGCTGTAAGCGATCATTTAAAAAGAAGTATGCAAATTTTAGAAGATTATGAAAGTAAGTTAAAACTTGTTCAAAAATATGAAAAAAGAATTAAAATCTATGATAAAATAAAAGAAATCAACAACCAAAAAGTAAATATTTTGATTGAAAGATTAGAACAAATTGACAATTAGTAGGAGGATATATAGATGTCAAAAATTATTTCAGTAAATGCGGGAAGTTCATCTTTAAAATTTCAATTGTTTGAAATGCCAGAAGAAACGGTATTAACAAGTGGATTAGTTGAAAAAATTGGATTTGAAGATGCAATGTTTACAATTCATGTGAACGGAGAAAAAATCACAAAAACAATGCCAATTTTAGATCATACAAAAGCGGTTGCTTTATTATTAGAAGCGTTGGTCGAATATAAAATTGTAAATAATTTAGATGAAATTGTAGGTGCTGGGCATCGAGCTGTTCATGGTGGAGAAATTTTTAAAGAAAGTGTAAGAGTAACAGAAGAAGTTGTTGAACAATTTTCGTCATTAAATGATTTAGCTCCTTTACATAATCCAGCAGGTTTAGTTGGATATCATGCGTTTAAAGAAAATTTACCCAAATGTGAACATGCATTTGTGTTTGATACAGCATTTCATCAAAC
>JARHZK010000174.1 GCA_029258245.1 Longicatena sp.
TGCAATAATCCTAAAAATCCTACACGGAATCCAAAACCAAGAGCTTGCGATGTTTCAGCTTCGAATTGCAATGACGCATCATTTAATTGCAATTTTTCTAAAGCATCTCTTAAATCATTATATTTTGCTGAATCAATTGGATACAATCCACAATACACCATTGGATTCATTTCTCTATATCCTAACAAAGGCTCATTGGCTGGATTTTCACATGATGTAATTGTATCCCCTACGCGAACATCTTTAATTGATTTAATGGAACCACAAAGCCAACCAACTTCACCGCATTCCAGCGCCTCTTTTTTTACTTCTTTTGGTGTTCGCACACCACATTCTAGAACTTCATATTCTGAATTACTAGCCATAAATCGAATTTTGTCTCCAACCCGTATACGTCCTTCTTTTACACGTACAAAAGCAATAACACCTCTATATGCATCATACATAGAATCAAAAACCAACGCTTGCAACGGTGCTTCTGGATCACCTGATGGTGCTGGCACATTTTTTACAACATTTTCTAAAACATCACAGATATTGATACCATTTTTTGCAGAAATTAAAGGTGCCTCCGATGCGTCTAATCCTATAACATCTTCAATTTCTTTTTTTACAACTTCAGGTTGTGCACTTGGTAAATCAATTTTATTAATAACTGGTAAAATTTCCAAATCATTATCTAATGCCAAATATACATTTGCTAATGTCTGTGCTTCAATTCCTTGTGCAGCATCTACCACTAAAACAGCTCCTTCACATGCTGCTAAAGAACGAGAAACTTCATATGTAAAATCCACATGTCCCGGAGTATCTATTAAATGAAAAATATAATCCTGTCCGTTTTTAGCCTTATATTTTAATTGAACAGCGTTTAATTTTATTGTAATTCCTCGTTCTCTTTCTAAGTCCATTGTATCCAATAATTGATCTTTCATTTCTCTTTGTTCAACCGTATCTGTTAATTCTAAAATACGATCTGCTAATGTTGATTTTCCATGATCAATATGGGCAATAATTGAAAAATTTCGTATATTTTTTTGATTCATTTATAACACTCCTAACAATCTATTCCTTATTATATCAAAGAATTGTTTACTTGCAAATAAAAATCATAAACTATCATTAGATTATCTTGTTCTAATCAAATATGACTTATTCCTTGACGAAACTCAATAATCAGTGTATAGTATTAGGCGAAGGATTGAGAGAGTTTCCTTTTTATAAAGAAAAAGTTGTCTTAAATTAAGGCAACTTTTTTTATTTCAATATTTTTCCAATAAGTTGTTTTCCATTCCCGTTATAAAATGATTTCGCATCAATTTTAGCTTTTCCTTCAAGTTGAATTTCATCAATAATAATATAGCCTCCGATTGCTGCTATTGCATATCCATCATACATCCAGCCAACCATCTCTCCGGATTGATAAGAATGATTTTCTAATATCATACGAACTTTATGAAACTTAATCTTTTTACCATTCACAATTGCATTTCCAACAGGAAATGGTATTAATCCTCGAATATGATTGTATACAGTTTGAACATTCTTGTTAAAATCAATATGTTCTTCTTCTTTTTTTATTGTATATGCAAATGTAGCTTCTTCTTCATTTTGTTCAACAAAACTTGCAGTTCCATTAATAATTTTAGGAATACTTTCACTTAATAAATCCGCTCCTGCTTTTGCCAATTTCGTATACATATCACCTGTTGTATCTTCTTGTAAAATAGGAACATGACACTGTGCCATCACTGCGCCAGCATCCATTTTTTTTACCATTCTCATAATAGACATTCCACTTTCTGCATCACCTTCTATAATAGACTTATGTATCGGTGCTCCACCTCTCCATTTAGGCAATAATGAGGCATGTACATTGATACTTCCGTAAGTTGGTGATTCTAATAACTCCTGTGGTATAAACTGCCCGTATGCGCACGTAACAATCAAATCTACAGAAAGAGTCATTAATTCTTGATATTCATCTCGTATTCGAATTGGTTGATATACTGGAAGTTTATGATCTAAAGCATATTTTTTAACTTCCGACATTTTTAATTGCTGTTTTCTTCCTGCTTTTTTATCTGGTTGCGTGACAACCCCAATAATATCATATTTATCTTTTACCAATTGTTCTAACATCGATACAGCTATATCTGGCGTACCCATAAATAATATTTTTATATTTTCCATATATTCACCTCTTATGAGTTTATTATATCATATTATTCACTTACTTACATATTTTCATTTATTGGATAAATGCATCATATATAGATGATATAAAAACAACCCCTTTTTCAATACAATTTATTATACATTCGCTACTATTTTTAGCCATTTTACTTGCTTTATTTTCATTCATTATTATATTATTAGAATGATTATTTTCAATTACTTTATGTTGTGCAATTTTATTTTCAAATTCATTTACTTCATGCTCAACTTCTTTAACTTTAGTATCCTGATTTTGAATATATGATCCTGCATACACTAACAAAAAAACAAGTATAGCATCCTGTAAAAAACGTTTCATTCTACCACCCTTCCTTTAATAATTCATCAATACCTATAGATATATATTCTAATGTATTTTTTATTTCATCAAAATTATTATGATCCGATCCACATTCCATCAATATGACACCTTCACACACTTCTTGGTTATAATACGCAATATCTCTTGTCATCACTGATTTCATAATGCCATTTTTATTATAGTTTATTTTGTCAGTTAAAATCGTTGATATTTTAGTGGCACTATTAACATTTTTAGAGCTTCCTCCAATCACCATCATTGATTTAGCGTACGACTTACCATCAATCGTAATGTAACTATATTCTCTTGGAACACTATCTCGGTGTAAATCAATGCATAAATCAAATCCGCCATAATTAACTAATGCTTCATTTAAATATTTATTAGATACTACATATAAATCATCATAATTTAATCCATGTATATTTAAATATTTTTCAAAATCATTCGTTTCTAATACCACCTTATATCCCTTTTCTTCCAATTTTTCTCCTAATATTACAGCTGCATCCATTACCGATTTCCCATCTGAATATTTTTCACCTTGATGTGTATTATAGATATATATTCTTTTGCCATTAGGTTTTATATCTTTCTTTAAATCTTTTTCTTTTTGAATAGTGTTAGGAACAATCATAGGTTTTTCATATGTTGTTTCTATCTCTATTTCTTTTTGTGGTATTGTTAAGTTTTTATTATAAGTTAAAACGTTTAACTGTTGTTTTAAATTTATATCATTCGATACAATTTTAGGATGATATATAAAATTATGTAAAATGTCTTTCTTACAACCTATAATGTGATTGAATCCATCAACAAACGGAGTGTAGTATAAAAACATAAATATTAAACCTATTTTTAATATAATTGAAAATGTACGTTTCATAAAAAGCACCTCCTTTTCTATCCATATGAAAAGGAGGTTAAAAAAATGAAAAAATCTATTTTCAATATTCGACATTATATAATATTATAAATTTAAATAATCAGGATGTAAAAATAAATTAATTCCTTCCGACATTATATAAATTAGGTGTTTTAATTCTTCATCCATAGATTTAGGAGTTACCATTAATCTCGTGTTTTCATCTTTATATACATTTTCTATCTCTGCTTTTAAAATTGCCCTATCTTTTAGACACTCCTGAAGAATTGCTCCAACGCTTGTAACAGTTGCAACACCTACAGCAATCACTGGTACATGCAATTTTTTTTCATTAAATGTTTCTCTAAAATTTCCTATTCCACTACCTGGTTGAATTCCTGTATTATTTATTTGAACCACTTTGTTAATTCTTGAAATATTTTTTGTTGCTAAAGCATCCACAACAATCATTAAATCAGGTTTATATGTAGCCACAACACTCTTTACAATTTGTATTGTTTCTAGTCCTGTTTGCCCCATTACTCCTGGAGCTAGAGCTGCTACATTTCTTGTACCCTTAAGTTCTGATTGTTTATGATTTTTATAATAATGTGCCGTGATTAAAATTTCATCTATTACTTTTGGGCCCAAAGCATCACTTATAATAAATTGATTGCCCAGCCCAACCACAAGAATTTTTTTCAGCTTTATTCTCATGTGATTTGTCATAATAATCAAATTATCATGTATCGCTTCAATCATATCCTTTCTTGTTTGATGATCAAACAAACTATCACACTCAATAGATACATAATCTCCTTTTTCTTTACAAAAACCATTTCTATCGGCTTTTATTTTTATATAATTACAACAAATATGATTATTTTTTGTTTCAACATGTTCAAATTCATTATTTTTTATGTTCGTCGTTATTAATTCATCCGCAAAATCAGTATACACCATATTCTCTTCAATCAAATTAATCACCTCTTATATGTTAGTATGTATCTATCTCGCCTTTTTATTCTTCAAAATTTAAAAAATGATAAATATATACCAATTCTTAAATTTAATGAATAATCTACTAAAAATATGTTATTTATAAAAAATGTATCTACTTTTTAATAAATTTACCTTTTCTTAAAGCGAATCATTACTTTCAAATCAATAAGATATTTAATTATCAATCAAAGCCTCTCATTACTACCTAATTGTACATTGAACTATTTTTTACTAATCTAGTATAACTTATGAAGTTTTATTATTTTTAATATAGAATTTTTTTCTGTATTATTGCATTTTTAAAACCTTTTTGTTATAATTTATTGGCAATTAATATTTAGGAGGTGCGATAATGCCACAGATCCAATCACAGAAAAAACGTGTAAAAACTAATAACAAGAGAAATTTAGCTGCTAATGTTCAAAAATCAGCTTTAAAAACAGCTATCAAAAAAGTATTATCTGCTGTAGAAGCTAATGATAAAGAAGCTGCTATTGTTGCTTTAAATGAAGCAAACTCTAAATTAGATAAGGCTACTGTAAAAGGTTTACACCACAAAAACTATGCTAACAGACAAAAAGCACGTTTAGCAAAAGCAGTTAATTCAATTGCTGCATAACATCGATCGAAAGATCGATTTTTTTATTTGATTAATTTATACTTCAAAAAAAAGATATTGAATAAAAAAACAATATCTTTTTCTTTTCTATTTAAAAAATATTCTAGTAATATCATTCCACGTTGCAAACAACATCAAACCTATAATTAAAAACAAGCCTATCATCATAATAGCATTTTGACATTTTTCACTTAATTTTCTACCAATTAATGCCTCAATTAAAACTATTAAAATCCTTCCACCATCTAAAATAGGTATAGGTATCAAATTAAATATACCTACATTGACTGATAATAAAGCAACTAACGCTAAAGAAGAAAGTACTCCATTTTGGGTTGTTTGTGCTGTTATTTGAAAAATACCTACTGGTCCACTCAAATTATTTAATCCTACACCATGAATTAATTTATTTAAAGAATCTATAATGCTTTTTACCGAATCAACCATACGCATTGTCCCATATGGGATAGATTCAAGTAATGTAATCTTCTTAGGTTCAGGAGCTTTATACCCTATTCCTATCAAATATATATTATCTTCTTTATGATACTCTGCTGTACCTTTTAATGTTATTTCTTTTCCTTCTCTTAAAACTGTATATTTAATTTCACCTGGATAATATTGAAGAAATTCTAATATTTGATTGGTATTTGTTGGTTTTAAAATTTCTTTTTTTTCTAAATTTTCCATTTGAATAATTTCATCTCCAACCAAAAATCCCGCTTTTTCTGCTGGTGAATTTTCTATAACTGTTGAAATTACAGGTTTAGAATCTTGCGGAACAGCACCTTGATAAGCCGTAATTCCTATAAATAGGAACCATGCTAAAACAATATTCATAAAAGCTCCTGCAGACATAACCACAATTTGTTTCCAAGGTTTAATACCATTCAATGTTCTTTCATAAGGTATATTTAATTCCTCATCATCTTCTTCACTGTCTTCACCAGCCATAGCTACATATCCACCTATTGGTAATGCTCGCACAGATAAAGCTGTTTCTCCTGTTTTTCTTTGCCAAATTTTTGGACCCATGCCGATAGAAAATTCTTTACAGTATACACCAAACTTTTTTGCCGCAATCAAATGCCCTAATTCATGAACAATAATAATAACACCTAGTATTAAGAAAAACCAAATAATACTCATTACATAGCTCCTTTCCACATATTATGAACAAAATCTCTAGCCATTAAATCACTACTAATAATATCCTCTAATGTAGGATTTTGAATAAACTTTAGCTGTTTTACTGTCTCTATTACTGTTTTTTCAATATCTAAAAATGATATCCTTTTTTTCAAAAACAAACTTACAGCTTCTTCATCCGCTGCAT
Source organism: Longicatena sp. (assembly GCA_029258245.1). Lineage (GTDB taxonomy): Bacteria > Bacillota_I > Bacilli_A > Erysipelotrichales > Erysipelotrichaceae > Longicatena_A. The sequence continues at coordinate 6,362 of JARHZK010000174.1, forward strand.
TCATAATTGCACCTAAATTTCCACCCTTTTCTCCAACTTCATAAGCTAATTTCAAAAGTGGATATCTTTCCATACTTGCTTGTTCAAAATGTAATGTTGAAAATTTCATAAAATCAAATGGTTCTGCGTTATACATTAATAAACGTTCTGGATAAGACAACGCGTATTGGATAGGCAATCTCATATCTGCAGTTCCGATTTGTGCAATAATTGCATGATCTTTATATTGAACCATAGAATGAATAGCACTTTCTCTATGAATTAATACATCAATTTTATCATAAGGAATATCAAATAAATAATGTGCTTCAATAATTTCAAATCCTTTATTCATCATAGTCGCAGAATCAATTGTAATACGTCCTCCCATATTCCAATTTGGATGTTTCAATGCCTGCTCAACAGTAACATCTTTCAATTGATTTCTATTATAATCTCTAAAACTTCCGCCACTCGCAGTAATAATCAATTTCTCTATACTTTCTTTTTTGTTTCCTTGTAAACACTGAAAAATCGCAGAATGTTCTGAATCGATAGGATATAATGGAACATTATGTTCTTTTAATGCTTTTTTTACAAGTGGTCCTCCTGCAACTAAACTTTCTTTATTTGCTAAAGCAATAATTTTATTATTCTTAATTGCTTCTAATACAGGAATCAATCCTCGAAATCCAACAACAGCATCAACAAAAATATCATAATCACTTAAAGCTGCAAGTTCTTTTAATCCGTCATCACCATAATGCCATTGTTTGTTAGGATATATTTGCTGTAATTGTTGCATGGTTAATGAATCTGCCACACAAACATGCTGTACCATTGGAAGCAATTTTAATAATTCTTTCAATTTATCAATATTTCTACCTGCACTTAAAGCAACGATATCAAATTCGTCTTTATGATGTAATACTACATCAACTGTTTGTGTTCCAATGGAACCCGTCGCACCTAATAAGACAATTTTTTTCATAATGTTAACACCACCAAAATAAAATTAAAACATATAAAATTGAAAACTAAAGAATCCACTCGATCCAAAACTCCTCCATGTCCTGGCAACAAATCAGAAAAATCTTTTATTTTAAAGCTTCTCTTAATAGCACTAAACGCTAAATCACCAATTTGTCCTGTAATTGTTAACACTAAGCTTGCTAGAATGAACTGCCCTAACGACAAAGATTCAATCAAAAAATATGCAAAGACAATAGAAATAACACTTCCTAACATCCAGCCACCCAAAGCACCTTCCCATGTCTTTTTAGGTGAAATTCTTGGATTCATTTTATGTTTTCCAAAAAATCTTCCACAAAAATATGCACCTGTATCACAAGCATATGTCGCAATGATAATATACCAGACATACATTGAATTACTCGTATAAATATTTAAAAATGATCTTGCAATTGCTGTGAAGAAAGCAATATATCCAATACATAAAAAACCATCTTTTATATGAAAATGATCTGTAAATATTGTGATTGATAAAAACAATAATATAACAATCCCTAACAAAGGAAACAATAATTTCTCATAACTTAAATATGTTAGACAAAATACACTAATAATAGCTAAAGGTTTTACAAGAAAAGGCCATTTAACGCTTTTATTTTCTTGTAAAGCTAATAATTCTACTCCACCTGCAATAATGATGAACGCGACCAATGCATGCATTAATGGGCCTCCAAATAGTAATGGAGGAATTACACAAGCAATAATAAAAATAGCTGTAATAACACGTGTTTTCATAATTATAGACCTCCAAAACGGCGATTTCGATGTGTATATTCATCAATCGCTGCTAATAGACATTCTTTATCAAAATCTGGCCATGAAACTGGTGAAAATATTAATTCTGAATATGCTAATTGCCACAGCAAAAAATTTGAAATACGTAATTCACCACTTGTACGTATCATTAAATCAACTTCTGGCATATCGCTCGTCATCAAATATTTTGTAAAATCTTTTTCCTCAATATCAAGGGTTTCTTTCCCATCGAAAACATCTTTTGCATAATGTTTAGCAGCTAATAAAATTTCTCTTCTTCCTCCATAGTTGATTGCAAAACATAAATTTAATCCTGTATTATTCGATGTTTCCTCTACAACTGTAGTAATCACATTTCTTGTTTCTTTTGGAAATCGCTCAATTTCTCCTAAAAAAGTGACACGAATATTGTTCTTCTTTAACTCTGCTAAATAACTATTAAAAAATATTCTTGGTAATTTGCATAGATAATCTACTTCACTTTCTGGTCTTTTCCAATTTTCTGTAGAAAATGCATAACATGTTAAAGCCTTGACACCTAAATCATTACATGCTATTGCTATCTTTCTTATATTTTCAGCACCCTGTTTATGTCCAGCTGTGCGTGGTAATCCTCTTTTTTTTGCCCATCTTCCATTGCCATCCATGATAATTGCAATATGATTTGGAATTATTCTTTTTTCCATAAGTCATATCCTCCTAATTTTAAATACACTTAATCATTATATCATAAATAAAAAAAACATTGTATCTATGGAGTATATTTCCTAAAAAAATAATATACATTTCTTTTTTAATTATATTCAGCATTTCTCATTAAACTTATTCCTAGTATCTCGAATTATAAATCACATAAAAACATTCAATATTTTCCTAGTCATAATCAAACTAAAAATCCTCACACATAAGAAATCAAATCAATATGCAACCACTCTATACAAAATTAAAATAAAACTATTTAACGTAATAAAAAATTTATAAATAAAAAGTGTTTGAATCCAATCACATACATCTAATTTTTATATAACGTAGCAATCTTCAAACACTTTATCATAAAACATTTATTTTAATATCTATATTTCATAACTATTATAAAATACATTATATAGTCATAATTTCTTTATCTTTATCTGAAACTTCCTTGTCAATTTTCTTCACAAATTCATCCGTAAGTTTTTGAATCTTATCTTGTAATTTTTTTGATTCATCTTCAGTAAGTTCTTTATCTTTTTTTATTGAATCATTTGCTTCACGACGAACATTACGAATAGCAATTTTTGCTTCTTCACCCATTTTATCTGCATCTTTTGAAAATTCTTTACGACGTTCTTCTGTCAATGCAGGAACATTTAAACGAATAACTTCTCCATCATTTTGTGGAACCAATCCGGTATCACTTGTTTGAATAGCACGTTCAATATCTTTCAATGCAGAACGATCGTATGGCTTAACTAATAGTTGACGACCTTCCACAACCTTAATACTTGCAACTTGATTGATTGGTGTTTCACTACCATAATATTCAAAATGAACATGTTCAAGTAATGATGCATTTGCAACACCAGTACGAATTGTTTTTAAATTTTCAATCAATTTTTCAACTGCTTTTTCCATTTTATGTTTTGTTAAATCTAATATTTCCATGTTTTTTTCCTTTCTATTTATTTTTTATTTTTTGAAATAATAGTACCAGTAATTTCTCCACGAACAGCTTTTAAAATATTACCAGGTTTATTCATATTAAATACAACTAAATCAATATCATTATCCATACACATACTTGTTGCAGTTGTATCCATTACTTGTAAACCTTCTTGAATCAAATCCATGTATGTTAATGCATCATATTTAATAGCTTCTGGATGTGTCTTTGGATCCGCATTATAAACACCATCCACACCATTTTTAGCCATCAAAATAACATCAGCGCCAATTTCGCTGGCACGTAAAGCCGCCGTTGTATCTGTTGAAAAATACGGATTTCCTGTTCCTGCACCAAAAATCACAACTCTTCCTTTTTCAAGATGACGTATAGCTCTACGGACAATAAACGGTTCGGCCACTTTTTGCATTTCGATAGCAGTTTGTACTCGTGTAGGAACTGATTCTTGTTCTAAAGCACCTTGTACAGCAAGTGCATTAATAACTGTAGCAAGCATTCCCATATAATCACCTTGTACTCGTTCAATTCCAATGCTTTCAGCTGTTTTTCCACGAATAAAGTTTCCACCACCAACAACAATAGCTAAATCTACACCTAAATCATGGATTTCTTTTAATTCTTTTGCTAATGCTTTTAAAATTTGAGGATCAAATGGATTTCCTGGTGAAGAAAGTGCTTCACCACTTAATTTTAGTAATACTCTTTTATACATGCCTATTCCACCTTTTCTTGTAAATTATAATCCGTCCTTTTTATATTATAATTAAATTGAATGTAAAAATAAAGTAATATTAATTATTTTCTTAAAAAGATTCCATAAAAAAAGGAGTAAAAACTCCTTTTTTTATGTATTATCCAGCAAATGCTGCATTCATAACTTCTTCAGCAAAGTTATCCTGACGTTTTTCAATACCTTCACCAGCAACGTAGCGAACAAAGTTTACAACTTCAGCACCATTTTCTTTTAAGAATTGAGATACTTTCATGTTAGGATCCAAGAAGAATTCTTGTTCAACTAAACATAAATCTCTAAGATTTTTACTAATTTTACCTTCGATAATACCAGCAAGAACTTTTTCTGGTTTGTTTGCTAATTTTTCATCATTTTTAACAATTTCAGTTTGAACTTTTCTTTCATGTTCAACGACTTCATTAGGCATTGCAGTACGATCGACATATTGAGGTGCCATACTAGCAATTTGCATTGCAATATTCTTAGCAACTGTTTCATCTGCTTTTCCTTTTAATGTAACAACTGTTGAAATATTTCCTCCCATATGCATATAGCATCCAAAGAATTCATCATCAGCTTTTTCAATTACATTTAAACGACGCAATGAAATTTTTTCACCAATTGTAGCTGTAGCATTAGTAATCAAATCAGCAACAGTTCCTTCTTTTGCTGAACAAGCTAATGCTGCATCTAAGTCAGCTGGTTTGTTTGCTAATAAAATAGCTTGTATTTCATCTAATAAAGATAAAAATTGTTCATTTTTACATACAAAGTCTGTTTCAGAATTCACTTCGAAAACAACAGCAGTGTTCCCATCAACTGCAGCACGAGTTAATCCTTCAGCAGCAATACGATCATTTTTCTTTGCAGCTTTAGCGATTCCTTTTTCACGTAACCAATCAATTGATGCTTCCATGTTTCCATCGCATTCAGTCAATGCTTTTTTACAGTCCATCATTCCTGCGCCTGTTCTCTCACGCAATTCTTTTACCATTTTAGCAGTAATCATTTCGTTATCCTCCTTTATTCGTGATTATTCAGCAGCTTCAGTACTTGTTTCTGATTGTTTTGCTTCAGCAGCTGGTTTTGTGTTTTCACGTTTTTGATAAGGAGCTCTTCCTCCACGTCCATTATTACGGTTGCGGTCAAAGTTGCGACGGTTACGACGTTCTTCATTTCTTTGACGACGACGTCTTTCGTTTTCTGCAATTTGTTCTTCAACATTGATAATTACATCTTTCATAGTTACATCTTCTTCGTTTTCATCTGTACTATGAGCAACGCTTAATAATCCACCTTTTGCTTCCACAATTGCATCAGCCATTAAAGTAGTGATTAATTTTACTGAGCGGATTGCATCATCATTTGAAGCAATAGGGAAATCTACCATATCAGGATCACAGTTTGTATCAACCATAGCAAATACTGGAATTCCTAATTTTTTTGCTTCTGCAACTGCATTATGTTCTTCTTTTGGATCAATCACAAATAAAGCATCTGGTAATTTTTTCATTTCCTTGATTCCACCTAAGAAATTTTCTAAACGTGCTTTTTGTTTTTTAACTTGAGCAATTTCTTTCTTAGGATATAAATCTAAAGTTCCGTTTGCTTCCATTTCTTCAATTTCAACTAAACGTTTAACACGTTTTTGAATAGTGCGGTAGTTAGTTAAAAGACCACCTAACCATCTTTGATTTACGAAGAAACTTCCTGAACGTAATGCTTCTTCTACAACTACTGATTGTGCTTGTTTTTTAGTTCCTACGAATAAAACTTTTCCACCGTTTTCAGCAATTTCTTTCATAGCAGTATATGCTGCATCTAATTGTTCTAATGTTTTTTCTAAGTTGATGATATAAACACCATTTCTACTTGCGTAGATGTTTGGCTTCATTTTTGGGTTCCATCTACGTGTCTGATGTCCAAAATGTACACCAGATTCTAATAATTTTCTCATTGATACTACTGACATTAAAATATCCTCTCTTTCCGTTAAATCCTCCACAATTTCAAACTATAACAACTTATCATCGATATCTTTTTACGTATCTAAAGCACGGGTTATAGAATTCATCGTGTGTGTCTTGTGCATATTCATATTTTGCACTATGAATAATTATAACATAAAATATTATTATTTCAATATTATTTTTAATTCTATACCGTTCTATTCATTTGATCTTGGATGTGCCTTTTCATACACCTTTTTTAATCTTTCTTGCGTTACATGTGTATAAATTTGAGTAGTTGATAATGAAGAATGTCCCAATAATTCTTGAACAACTCGTAAATCTGCTCCATTATCTAATAGATGAGTTGCAAAACTATGCCGAAACATATGCGGATGTATATGAATATGTAAATCACAGTTTTTACAAGCTTCTTGCATTCGAAATTGAATACCTCTACTTGTAAGTTGATCTCCCCTTTGATTAACGAATACAAAATCATGTTTTTTATCTTTTAACCATTTTGGTCTAATTTCATGAATATATTTTAAAAGCATTTCTTTTGCAACATCATAAAACGGAACAATTCTTTCTTTTTTTCCTTTACCCAGTATTTTTATGATTTGCCCTTGAAAATCAATATCACATAATTTTAAATTAGTTGCTTCACTTACACGTAGACCACACGCATACATTATTTCAAACAATGCGCGATCTCGAACTCCTACATCTTTTTGTAAATTTATCGATGATAAAAAAGTATCCATTTCATCATAAAATAAAAACTCTGGAATTTTTCTATGTTGTTTAGGTGATTTAAAATATAAGAATGGATTATTTTGTATACCAACATATTCATTTAAATATTTGTAGAATGACCGTAAGACACTTAATTTTCGTGCAATAGAAGAATTTTTAATAGTTCCTCCATCTACTCCTTTTTTTTCTCTTAGTTTACTTATATAATTCATTACCACTATACGATCAACATCATTTAAATCGGATATTTCCTCTGTTTGTAAAAATGATATAAATTCTTCAACATCTCTTTTATATGCATCTTTTGTATATTTACTTCCTGTATGTGTTGAATCTATATAAATTAAAAAGCGCTCTAAATACGCTTTCATTATATGAATTGTTCCTTGTAAGAATCAATAACAGAAATTGCTTGTTTTCCAAAAGCTTCTTTTCTATCTTTCTTTTTTACTTTGCCTTCCAATTGCATAATTCCAAAATTCGCATTCATTGGTTGAAAATATTTAGCAGAGGCATTTGTAATATAATTTACCATAGATCCTATCACGCATGTGCTTGGTAAAACAATTGGTTCTTTTCCTTTTATATAATTTGCCATATTTAATCCTGCAAGCAATCCACTCGCAGCACTTTCTACATATCCTTCAACACCTGTTAATTGTCCTGCAAAAAATAAATTATCACGTGTAATATGTTGGTAAGTAGGTCTTAAAACTTTAGGGGCACACAAATATGAATTACGATGC
>JARHZK010000115.1 GCA_029258245.1 Longicatena sp.
TTGAATTCATTTAAATGAGCTATTTAATACGATAGTTCTTTTCAACATATTTGCATTCACAATTTCAAAGATCAAATACTATATTTTCAAGTATTTTTATATTTCAAACTTTTTCATAATTTATCACTTAACTTTAATATAGTTGTCTTTCTTTTAATTATTATAGCAAATTTATATGCAAATAAAAAGAGAATTTGACCAATGTCATTGATTTAAGATAACAAAAATAACAGGAGTTGCAATTCAAACAATGAATGAACTCCTGCTTTTCATTTTTAGACATTACGAACAATGTAGTTTAAAACCAGGTTATTTTGATATATAATAATTGTGGTAATCAAATCTCTGATTAACACAATTATTGCGTTTATTTGGTCGTATAGGTAATATTTCGTTTGCGATTGATAGTTCAGGATTGAACGAGTTTCCGCTCTTTTTTTAGGAATTCTCTTATTATATGAAATGAACGAATAAAACTAACGTGATATTTATATTTTATATAATTGCATTTCTACAAGTTGATAGATGAGAAGCATCAATATCAAATTCATCATTAGGAAATTGGTCAACATTTTTTGTAATGCATGTTTTTGAATGAACATCTTTAAAATGTTGAAAATAGACATAAATGCATTGTGTTTTATTTTACTTCATGTCCAAACAAAAGTAGATGAAGTTGACATTATTTGAGAATAATTGTTTATATTCAACAATACATCCATTAATGATCTTGTCTCAATATATATGATATTTTTGACAACTGTTTCCATTGTAAATATTCCAAATTACTTCACACACTTTTTTAGTTCGTATAAATAAAAATCAAAAAAAGAAGGGACCAATTTAAATTGATTCCTTCTTGGCTCTCATGCTTAATTTAATGAATTGAGCACATGGTTTTTTATTTGATAAGGTCAGGATTTGAAGCTTTTAATTGATTATATGCGTCAATATCATAAATTTCTAATTTATATTTATCAGCATAGAATTTTAACATATCATTTGTAATATCATAAGCACCGTTTGAAATTGCATCAATAGCTTCATTAGAATATGAATTAGGGTCTACGCTATGAATATATATAACATAATAAGATGAAGTTGCTTCATCTGCGATAACTTCATTAACTAGACCAGCTTTTGATGTCTGTGATATTTTATCATAGACGACTTGAGAAATTCCAGAATTAGCGAATACAATTTGCTCTTTTCCATTAGAAACTTCATCTTTTTTGCCAAATCTTTTTGAAACTTCATCAATATTTTGTTTTTCATTTAAAGCTTTTAATGCTTGATCAGCATTATCCTTTTTGTCGCATTTAATAACACTCGCTTTTACTGGATGATATTTTTCGAAAACTTTATTTTTATTATCTTTTGCATATTTTTTTATTAATTCTGCACGTTGCTGAGCAGGGTAGGCGATTTTATTTAAATAATCATTTTCGTCTTTCATACCTGCATTTTGTAATGCTTCTTTAAATTCTTTATCAGATTTATAAGATTTTTTTATTTCATCGATGTTCTTTTGAGCTTCTTTTTTCATTGCATCTGTAATTTCAATTTTTTCTAATTCATATAGTTGTTTTTGAATTAGATTCAATACAGCAGAACTGCTATTTGATTTTAAAACCCCATATAAGTCATTTTTTGAAATACTCGTTTTGTTTATTGTAACTAATTTTGTTTTACCATCTGATATATTTGCTTTTGCATCTTTACAACCAGCTAATGTAATTAGCATGGCAAATGCACATAATAATAAACTTACTTTTTTCATTTCCATGCCTCCTTATTTTAATTTAAGAAATGATTCGACATCTTTTTTAATATCATCATTTGCATATTCAAATTTTAATTTTTTTGCTGCATCAACAACAAAATCTTGAATTACATTTGGGTAATTTTGGGCAATTTGTTGGCTAATTGATTGTTGTGCTTTATCATCTTTTTGTATTGTTTTTGGGTCAGTTTCTTCTACGCGAATTAAATGCCAACCGTTGTAAGATTCACTTTTTCCTTTAACCCAATCACTAACTTCTCCTTTTTTAAGTTTTAAAGCAGCAGTTTTAAAGCTTTCAACAAAAGCGGTATTTTTATCCATATATCCTAGATAACCACCGTTAGGAGCACTTGCATCTCCAGTATCCGCGTGTTTTTTAGCTACTTCTTCAAAACTCATTGTCTTTAATTCTTTTTCAATTTGTTTGATGACTTTCATTTCTTCTTCTGTTGGATTGTCAGCATCTTTCATTTGTACGATAATATGAGATACAGTGCGTCCTTGATTATCTTTACAAATTTTTACAAAACTATCATCTTGAATCTTTTTCATTTTTGCTTGAATTAAACAAAAATAATCAAATTCATCTTCTTGCATTCCAACTCTAGCAAGAGTGTCTTTTATTCCGTCTTCTACCGACATACCATTTTGTGAAGCTTGAGATTCAATTTGTTGTGTGATAAGTTCTTTTTCTTTTTTTGCAGTTTCTTTAATTTCTTTCGTTGTTTTAACACTTTCGTCAATAACTGCAGCCTGTAGACGAATGTTCAAAATGGAATTTCCATTTCCATTTTCGTATAGTTCGTTGTAAACATCATCTGCCGTAATGTTTTTTCCATTAAATGTTGCTACGACATCCTTACCGTTATCTGTTTTACCAGGCAATTTTCCTTTATTTGTATCATAAATAATGAAAACCGTAAAACAAATAAAAATAATTGCGATAAGAACAACGAACCATTGTTTTTTCAATGTTTCTAACATAATTTTCCTCCTTGATTTTCACATGGTTTTATTATAATAAATAAATATATATAAATCAATTTTTTCATGAAAATAACATATTTTTTCAGTATTTATTTAGAATATATACAATATTGGGGGATGTTCGAATTTAAAAATCGTTATAATTGTGTAAAAAGAGAAAATTTGTTATGATAGCATTGCTTGAAAGGATGATATAGATGAGTTGCTTAGAAATACGTAATTTACATGTAGATGTAGATGGAAAAGATATATTAAAAGGATTGAATTTAACAATCCGTGAAAATGAAACACATGCATTAATGGGACCGAATGGAAACGGAAAAAGTACATTGCTTGCGGCAATTATGGGTAATCCGAAATTTCATGTATCAAAAGGCGAAATTTTATTTGATGGAAAAAATGTTTTAGAGTTAGATGTAGATGAAAGAAGTAGAATTGGCTTATTTTTAGGAATGCAATATCCTAGTGAAGTTAGTGGTGTTACAAATTCTGATTTTTTACGAGCAGCGATAAATGCAAGAAGAGAAAAGCCAATCTCCTTATTTTCTTTTATCAAAGATATGGAACGTACGATTAAAGAAATGGAAATGAAACCAGATTTAGCGCACCGTTTTTTAAATGAAGGATTTTCTGGTGGTGAGAAGAAACGTAATGAAATTGTTCAAATGAAGATGTTAAAACCAAAACTTGCAATGCTTGATGAAATTGATTCAGGGCTTGATGTGGATGCATTGAAATTAGTAGCAAATGCAATTAATGTATTACAAGAACAAGAAAAAATGGGTTTATTAATTATAAGTCATTACGCACGTTTTTTACAGTTATTAAATCCAACACATGCACATGTATTAGTAGATGGGAAAATTGTTACTAGTGGAGGTAAGGAACTCATCGAAAAAATTGATCAAGAAGGATATGATTGGATTGAAGAAAAGTATCATGTACAAGTTGTTAAAGAAGAAAAAAAAGTTGAATTATTACAACAATGTGCGATTGGGAAACATGGTGTAGAGAAATGAAATTAATATATAACAATTCAGGATTTGAAGAAATTCAATTAAATGATAAGAGTGTAGAGATTTTTGTTAAAGAAAACATAGAAAAAGAGTTGTTGATTCATTATACAGGAAGTGATGAAATACATAAAATGTCTATTGATGTCGCACAAAGTGCATCTATAAATATTTTGTTAAAAAATGAAGGAAATTCTAAAAATAAATTAGTTCAGAAAATTGATATTCATAAAGATGGAAAAGCAGTAATTGCTTTTTGGGAAATAGAAGAAGGAAATACAGATATTCAAACAGATGTTCATTTATTAGAAAATGGAGCTAATATTACATTGAAAAGTGCTACTGTAGCGAGTAATGAAAAAAAATTTAAGCTGAACTGTATACATTATGTACCTTATACATATTCAAAAATGGAAAATTATGCGATTGTAAAAGATAATGCAAAATTTATTATGGAAGCTATAGGAAAAATAGAAAAAGGCGCATATGCAAGTGAATCTTATCAAGCCACACGAGTTTTAACTTTAACAGATCAACATCAAAGCCGTGTAACTCCAGTATTATTAATTGATGAAAATGATGTGAAGGCGAGCCACGCTACAACACTTGGACAGCCAGATGAAAATCAATTATATTATCTACAATCAAGAGGACTTACTAGAAAGCAAGCGTTAGGATTGTTAACATTAGGATACTTGACACCAATTAGTGAATTATTCAAAGATGGGCGATATTCCATTGAATTGAAAGAAGAGATTGAAAAGAGGGTTGGATTACATGATTAATGTTGAAAAAATTCGTAAAGATTTTCCTATGTTACAAAATAAAAGAATGCAAAATCATCGACTTGTTTATCTTGATAATGGAGCAACGACATTAAAACCTAATGTAGTGATTGATGCCGTTGTAGATTATTATAAAAATTATGGGGCAAATGCACATCGGGGAGATTATGATTTAAGTTATCAAGTAGATCAACGGTATGCAAAAACAAGACAAACAATTGCGAATTTTATAAATGCAGATAAGGATGAAATTGTGTTTACAAGTGGTGCAACAGAAGGTTTAAATATGATTGCATATGGTTTAGGAAAAAAGCTATCTGAAGGGGATGTTATTTTAACAACAGAAGCAGAGCATGCTTCCTGTATTCTTCCTTTTATGAGAGAAGTAAATGAACATAGTGCATCAATCGCTTATGTTCCATTACATGAAGATGGAAGAATTTATCTGAAAGATGTAGAATCCATGATGCACGAAAACGTAAAAATAGTTGTTTTAGCTATGATTGGAAATGTATTAGGATATCTTGCTCCAATTAAAGAAATATGTAATCTTGCACATCAATATGGAGCAGTTGTAGTAGTAGATGGAGCACAAAGCATTCCACATATGGAAATTGATGTAAAAGATTTAGATTGTGATTTTTTTGTATTCTCGGCACATAAAATGTGTGGTCCAACAGGAGTAGGAGCATTTTATGGAAAAAAAGAATTGTTAGATAAAATGGAACCTCTATTATTAGGTGGAGATAGTAATGCTAGATTTGATAATAAATGCTATATTGAATTAAAACATGCACCAGAAAAATTTGAAAGTGGAACACAGCCGCTTGATGCAATTTTTGGATTTGGAGAGGCAATTCACTATTTAGAAAAAATTGGTATGAATAATATTATGCAACATGAAAAAGAATTACATGCATATGCAATTAAAAAATTAAAGAAAATGGATAATATTATATTGTATAATGAAGATGCAGATTCAGGTATTATTACTTTTAATGTTAAAGACGTATTTGCGCAAGATGCAGCTTCTTTCTTTAATGCTAATGGAGTTGCAGTTCGAAGCGGGCAACATTGTGCTAAATTACTACAAAATATACTTGGTATATCGGCAACTGTTCGTGCTAGCATTTATTTCTATAATACAAAAGAAGATGTAGATTATTTTTTAGAAATTTGTGAAAAAGCAACTAGAGAGGCATGCTTAGATATATTTTTTTAGGAGGGATATAAATGAGTAGTTTGATGGATGATCCTATGATTTTAAGATCCATTATAATGGATCATTACGATTACCCAAGAAATCATGAATTAGTGGATAAAGAAGGATATAAAAAGAAACATATGGCAAGTGAGTCTTGTATTGATGATATTTTTGTACAAAGCAAAATTGAAGACGGTATTATTAAAGATATTCGATTTGATGGAGTAGCATGCACGATATCAACCTCTTCAACATCTATTATGAGTGAGTTATTGCAAGGAAAGACCATAGAGGAAGCAAGTAACATTATTAAAAATTACTATCAAATGATTGATGGGAAAGATTTTGATGAAGACTTATTAGAAGAGGCAGTTGCTTTTCATAATGTTGGAAGACAAGCCAATCGCATTAAATGTGCAACTATTGGATGGAAAGCAATGGAAGAATTAATTGAAGAAAGTGAGGAAAAATAATGCAAGATGTAAATATTCCAATAGGGGAATATAAGTATGGCTTTCATGATGAAGATATAAGTGTTTATAAGACAGGAAAAGGTTTAAGTGAAGAAGTAATTCGTAATATATCTAAAAAAAAACAAGAACCTTCTTGGATGTTAGAATATCGCTTACAGGCATTTCATCAATTTGAAAAGATGCCTATGCAAAATTGGGGTCCCAATCTTTCTAGTTTGAATTTTGATGATTACACATATTATATTAAATCTAGTGATAAAACAGAGAATAAATGGGAAGATGTACCAGAAACAATTAAAGATACATTTGATAAATTAGGAATTCCAGAAGCCGAAAAAGATTTTTTAGCAGGTGTTACAACACAATATGATTCTGAGGCAGTTTATCATAATATGTTAGAAGAAGTAGAAAGTAAAGGAGTAATTTTTTTAGATACAGATACAGCACTAAAAAAATATCCTGATTTATTTAAAAAATATTTTGGGAAATTGGTTCCTTATTCGGATAATAAATTTGCTGCATTAAATAGTTGTGTATGGAGTGGAGGAAGCTTTATTTATGTTCCTAAAGGCGTTCATTTGGATAAACCGTTACAATCCTATTTCCGTATTAATACAGAACGTATGGGACAATTTGAAAGAACCTTAATTATTGTAGATGAAGGAGCGGATGTACACTATGTTGAAGGTTGTACTGCACCTATTTATTCTAAAGATTCGCTACATGCAGCTGTTGTTGAAATCTTTGTTCATAAAAATGCAAGATGCAGATATTCCACTGTACAAAATTGGAGTAATAATATCGTTAATTTAGTTACAAAACGTGCTAAAGTATTTGAAAATGGAAATATGGAGTGGATTGATGGAAATGTTGGTTCTGGAATAAATATGAAATATCCTGCATGTATTTTAGCAGAACCATATGCAAAAGGGACATGTATTTCAATTGCTGTAGCGGGAAAAGGACAAGTTCAAGATGCTGGGGCAAAAATGATTCATTTAGCACCATATACATCAAGTACCATTATTTCAAAATCAGTATCTCGTAATGGTGGTGAAGTTAATTATCGTGGCTTAGTTCAACATGGACCTAACGCTCAATATGCGAAAAGTAAAGTAGAATGTGATACATTGATTTTAGATAAGCAATCAAGAAGTGATACTATCCCAACCAATATTTCTAAAAATAAAACAAGTCAAATTGAGCATGAAGCAACAGTTTCTAATATTAGTGAGGAACAATTGTTTTATTTAATGAGTAGAGGTCTGACAAAAGGACAGGCAACAGAAATGATTGTAATGGGATTTTTAGAACCATTCACAAGAGAACTTCCAATGGAATATGCTGTAGAATTAAATCAATTATTAAAATTAGATATGAGTGAGTCAATTGGGTAATGAATTCTAAACTTAGAAAAGAGGCTATTAGAAGAAGAAATTTATTATCTAATGAAGAAATAGAGGCGAATAGTAAAAGCATTGTTTCTCAATTAAAGCCTTATCTTAAAGGGAATGTAGCATTGTATCAAAAATATGGAAATGAAGTGGATGTTTCTTATTTAAATTTAGATAGTTATGCATTACCGATTGTTTTAAATGATACAAATATGGAATTTGTGTATTGTAATAAGGATACTGTTTTAAAACAAGGAAAATATAATATATTTGAACCTATTGAAGGCAGCAAAATTAGTCCTGATGATATAGATATAATCATTGTACCAATGGTAGCATTTGATAAAAATTTAAACCGATTAGGACATGGAAATGGATATTATGATCGTTATTTAAAAAATACGAATGCATTAAAAATAGGAGTCGCTTTTGAATGTCAAAAAGTACGTGATATAGAAACTAATGTATTTGATATATCGATGGATATGATTATTACAGAAACATGTATATACAAATAATAGAGTCTATTTAATTTTGAAAATAGAAGAATAGAAGGTATAGAATCATGAACAATAAAAATGTTCATGGTTCTATTTTTATGTTATAGAAGTTTTGCAAGATATAACTACTTCTTAAAATTTATTAATTATTATTTTAAATTTATTATTTGTGCTTATAATAATAACGTATTCGAATTAGAAATGAAGAAGGGATTTTAGTTGAATATAATAAGAAGTATAGTATTAGTTTTAAGTATTGTATTATATGTTTTTTTTATTAGTAACCGAGTAGATACAACAGCAAATAAAGATGTAGAATTAGGTATTTCAATGTTAAAAAAAGAAGAAAAAAAGTCAGTAGCTGATGCACAAACTCATATTGATCAAATAGAAAAAGAATTGGAGGAACAAAATAATAAAAATTATAATAATTCTGCAAAATCTTTTAAAATAAGATATCAAAACAGTGTAATTCTAGGAGATTCAATTGCAGAAGCAATTTTAGATTATCGAATTTTACCTCAAACTAATGTATTGGCTGTTCGGGGTAGGAGAACAGATAATTCACAAAATGAAATAAATACGGCAATTTCATTATCACCAAAATATATTTTTTTATGTTTTGGAATGAATGATTTACCCTATTGTAGAGGAAATGAGAAGCAATTTATTGCACAATATAAGTCAATGATTCAACAATTACAAAATGCCTTACCAAATGCTAAAATTTATGTAAACTCAATTGTTCCAATGACAGAAAAAGGATACCAAAGTAATAAATATAATAAAAAAGATAAAAAATTTAATGATGGAATGAAAAAAATGTGTATAGATTTAAATATAATGTATTTGGATAATGATAGCCTGATTCATGGTAATTTATTTGATTACGAATCTGATGGGATTCATCCAAAATATAATTTTTATCCCAAATGGCTAAAATTTATGGCCGAAAGTGCTGGAATATAGGAGGAAAAGACAATAATGAAAAAGTATGTATATATTATTTTATTGTTATTAATGATTATTTTATTGTATGTTCCATTTTATAATGTTGATGCTGATGTTGTATGGAGTGATGTAGAGACTACTTGTGCAGATATGATTAATGGGAAAGAATTTGAAAAATGGAATGATAAAATTATAAAAAAATATTATAAATTATCAAAGGATGATTATAAAAAAGCTCTTGTATTAAAACATTCATCACCAACTGAAGCACAAGAAATTGCTGTATTTTATCAAGAAGATAAAAATAAAAGAAAATATATTAGAAGCATGTTGGAAGATAGAAAACAAACACAATACAACATATTCAAAGGGTATGATATGAAACAATGTGAATATATTAAAAAAAGCAGTATTTTTGAAAAGGGAGATTATGTTTTTTTAATTATTCATAAGAATGTAAGTGAAATTGAACAAAAGCTAAAAAGTTTATTTTAAAAAGGGGAGATAGAATGGAATTTCAAAGTTTATTATTTATAATTTTTATATTACCAGTATTTTTGTTTTTTTATCAGATATCTTCTCAAAAAAATAGAAAAATATTCATTATTATATTTAGTTTATTTCTATATACTTGGCAGGATCCTTATTCTATTTTTATTTTATTATTTTTATTGATTATGAATTATTTATTAATAAAATATATGGATGAAATAGATGAAAAACGTAGACTCGTTGATTTCTTAGTATGTATTATAATGAATGTTTTTCTATTGTTTTATGTAAAATATTATGGATTTGTTTTGAATCAGTTATCTAGTATAATTCACCTACCTAATTATCATGCATTAGAAACAATTCCATTAGGAATTTCATTTTATGTGTTTTCATTATTATCTTATGATATAGATGTATATCTTAGAAAAATTGAAAAAGAATATAATATTATTGATTTTGCGTTTTATGTTTCGTTTTTTCCTAAATTGATTATGGGCCCTATTATTCGATATCAAGATTTTAAAAATCAAGGAAAATTAAAAAATTTAAATAAAGAAAATTTAGAGAAGGGATTTGAATTATTTTTATTAGGATGTATTCAAAAGGTATGTATTGATAATCAACTTGACCCTATATGGGATATTGCACAAGGCACGTCTTCAGCATGGATGGCTTGGTTAGGAATATTTTCATATACACTACAGATATATTTTGATTTTCAAGGGTACACACTTATGGCTATAGGTGTTACAAGAATGATTGGTATATATTTACCAGGTAATTTTCAATATCCATATTGTGCTACATCCATTACAGATTTTTGGAGAAGATGGCATCAAACGTTATCGTTTTGGTTTCGTGATTATATATATATTCCTCTAGGAGGAAATCGTAAAGGAGTAAAGACACATATACGAAATCTTATTATTGTGTGGATGCTTACAGGATTATGGCATGGTGCAAATTGGACATTTATTGCTTGGGGATTATATTATGGGGTTATATTAATATTTGAAAAATACATATGGATGAATATACAAAAGAAATTACTAAATTTTATAAATTGGTTTATTACATTTATCATTGTGATGATTGGATGGGTGTTGTTTGCTAGTTCAACTATTCAGGATGCATTGCAGTATTTGAAAATTATGTTTTTAGGCTCTTGGAAAATAAATTCATTATTCTATATTCAATTAAAAAGTTCATGGTGGATTTTAGGGATTGGATTTTTATGTAGCATATCATTTATTCATAATATATATATATACATAAAAATAAATCATAATAAACTATATATAGTATTAAAAATCATTATAATTTGTTTAACTTGGTTATTTTTCTTTATGTATAGCGCATCAGATACAATGCAATCCTTTTTATATTTCCAATTTTAAGGAGTAGAGTATATGAGAAAAATAAAAATAATTTTAAAGAAATATCCAGCGATGATAATTAGTTTTATTATCATTACATGTATGTTAGTTTGTTATATCTTTCAAAAAGATAAAAAAATATCTGATTTAGAACAAAGAAATTTACAACAAATTCCACATTTTAAAACTTCATTATTTGCTTCTGGAGAGTATCAAAATGAATATCAATCTTATGTACAGGATCAACTACCATTAAGAGATATATTTTTTCAAGGAAAGGTTCAATTTGAATATTTATTAAGAAAAAGAAAGTTTGATGATGTGTGGATTGGAAAAAATAATATGTTATTCCAAGATATGTATATACCAACACAAAGCGATATAATAAAACGTAAAAATATAATTGACAGCTTTATTAATAAATATAAAAATTTACATATTGGGATTGTTCTAGTTAATAATAAAGCAGATATATATAGAGAAAATTTACCAAATAATGTGAAATTTTTAAATCAAAATAAAATAATTAATCAGTTTTATGATATGTTTAAAAATAAAAATATAAATACCATTCGATTGAATGATATATTTGTATCACACAAAAATGAAAATATATTTTATAATAGCGATCATCACTGGACAACGAGAGGGGCATATGTAGCTTTTCAACAAATAGAAAAAGAATTCATTAAAGTTAAGAAGTCTATAGATTATGATGTCTATATTATTAATGATAAATTTAATGGTTCTTTGTCTAAAAGAAGTGGATATATGATAACAAAAAAAGATAAAGTAGAAGTATATCTTCCTAAATCAAAAGAAGATGAAGTTGATGTTATTGTGAATTATGTTAATCAAAAAAAGAAAAAAGCAACTGTTTTTAATGTGGATAAAGCCATATCTTCCAATCCATATGAAGTATTTTTAGGTGGAAATTATGATTGTATTGAAATTGATACATCTACTAAAAATAACAAAAGTTTACTTTTAATAAAAGATTCATTTGCAAATTGTTTAGTTCCATTTTTATTGCCATATTATCATCATATTACAGTAATAGACCCAAGATACTATACAGACGATATCGATGTGTTGATAAAAGATAATAAAATAAGTGACGTTTTATTCTTATATAATTTTCAAACTTTTTTCCTAGATAAAAATATATTAGAATTGTTCTATTAAACACATAAAACAAACATTTAAACATATAGTATAATGAGGTGAAAGCATGAAAAGATTCATTAGAATTATGCTATGTTTGACTGTTTTTGTGTTATTTTTTACATCAATTTACGCAGATGAAGATAAGCAAAATATAGAATTAGCAAAGAATGCGAAAGCAGCATATTTAATGGAATATACAACTGGAAATGTTATTTATGCGAAAAATGAAAATGAAAAACTATATCCGGCAAGTATGACAAAAATGATGGGGTTGTTAATTATATTTGAAAATATTCATAATGGAAAGTTAAAATGGGACGATCAAGTTTCAACAAGTGCTCATGCTGCAAGTATGGGAGGAAGTCAGGTATATTTAGAGGAAAATGAAGTAATGAGTGTAAAAGATATGGTTAAAAGTATATGTATAGCATCTGCAAATGATGCAATGGTTGCAATGGCAGAAAAAATTGGGGGTACACATGAAAAATTTGTATCTATAATGAATGCGAAAGCAAAAAAATTAAAATTAGATAAAACACATTTTGTTAATGCAACAGGACTTCATGATCCAAATCATTATACATGTGCAAAAGATATGGCAATGCTAGGAAAATGTTTGATTAAAGAAGGTGGAGCAGATTTATTAAATATTACTTCTATGTATGATTCTTATATTCGTGAAGGTAGTGATAATGCATTTTGGTTAGTCAATACTAATAAATTATTAAAGCAATATCCTTATGTAGATGGATTAAAAACAGGATATACCACACAAGCAAAATCATGTATTACTGTTTCAGCAAAAAAAGATTCATTGCGTTTTATAGCAGTTGCAATGGGAGAACCTGATTCTAAAATGAGAAATAAAGAAGTAAAAGAAATGTTAGATTATGGATTTTCACAATATGAACAAGCATTACTATATCCAAAAGGAACTATGATGAAAAAAATAAGCGTTGAAAATGGAAAGACAAAAAGTTTAGAATTAATGAATACAGAGAACATTAAATATGTATATCCAAAAGGTAAAGAACCAAGAGAAATAAAAAAAGAATTTCATATTCAAAAACAAAATGCACCTTATAAAAAAGGAGAAAAAGTAGGAAAAGTCAAAATTACTATGAGTGATGGTTCTGTCATAGAAGTTCCTTTATGTGCGTCAAAATCTATAGACTCTTTACAATATTTAGATATACTAAAAATGACAATTTGTGAGATGTTTGCATAATATTCTATATAACGTAAATACTGTATATAGAAATGAGGTAGAAAGATGATTTATGTAATTATAGGAATTTGTTGTTTTATAATATTTATAGTGTTATATTCTTTCTGTAAAGTAGCTTCTAAAGCAGATGATGAAATTGAAAATTTATATAAAAATAGAAAAGAAACAGATTAATTGTTTCTTTTTTTGTCGATAAAATAGAACGTTTGTCAGAAATCACATAATATATTTTTTTTATGATATTATGTTTTTGGAGGGATGTAAGTGAAATATCAATATAAAAAAGGAATTCTATATTTTTATTTTTTTGGAGATTTGGATAATTTGAGTGTATGTAATTTAAAAGATACAATTATCGAATTAATAGAAAAATATAAGCCAAAAACAGTTAAATTTGATTTTGAAGAAGTTACTTTTGTAGATAGTACAGGAATTGGATTTGTTCTTGCAAGATATAAACAATTAGAAAAAATGAAAGCTTCTTTGGTACTTTGTAATTTATCAAGCATGAATCGTAAAATTTTTTCTATGAGTGGTGTGTTCCAATTAATGAAAGAAGAAAGAAATGAGGTAAAATTATGAATAAAATGAAAATTGAGTGTATGGCACATTTAGAAAATGAATCATTTATTCGTACAAGCGTTATGGCTTTTTTATTACCTTTAAATCTTTCTGTTGAAGATTGTATGGAGATAAAAACAATGCTTGCAGAAGCAGTTGTAAATGCAATGATTCATGGATACGATGGGAATGAAAATGGGATTGTAAAAGTTGAAGTCAATTATGATGAAAGAGAAATTGAAATTATAGTTGAGGATAATGGATGTGGAATTAATGATATTTCTTTGGCAATGCAACCACTTTATACAAGTAAACAACATTTAGAACGCAGTGGTATGGGAATGACGATTATGCAAACATTTGCGGATGATTTCCATATTGATAGTGAAAAGGGAAAAGGTACAAGTGTTCGATTATGTAAAAAGATAAATTATGAAAATGAAACAATCAAATGAAGAATTACTTGTTCGAATTAAAGATGGGGATGAAGAAGCAAAAAGTATATTTGTAGAACAGAATGCACCATTAGTACATGCCATTGTTAAAAGATTTTATAAAAGAAATATCAATTACGATGAATTATATCAAATAGGATTTGTAGGATTTATGAAGGCATTAAATAATTTTGACTTTAAATTTCATGTGAAATTTTCAACCTATGCAGTTCCAATTATTATGGGAGAAATAAAAAGATATTTTAGAGATGATGGTAGTATGCGTATTTCAAGATCATTAAAAGAAGGATATTTAGTAATGATTCAAAAAAAAGAAGAACTTTTCCAAATATATAATAGAGAACCTACTTATCAAGAAATAGCAAGCGCTTTGCAGATAGATGTATCAGATGTTATCTTAGCTTTTGAAGCACATCAATTTGTTTATTCTTTAGATGAAACAATCTATGAAAATGATGGAGCTCCTATTTTATTGCAAGATAAAGTAAAAGATAAAGAAGAAGATGTTACTATGAAAATATCACTTGAACATGAAATAAAGCAATTGAATCAAAGAGAACAATTGATTTTATATTATCGTTATCAATTAGGAATGACACAAGGAGAAATCGCTACAAAATTACAAATATCACAAGTACAAGTATCAAGAATAGAAAAGAAAATATTAAGTAATTTAAAACAAAAATTTATAGTTGGATAAAAGAACTTCACTTGTTTTAGAATTATGCAATATGGTATAATACCAAAAGTAATATTGACAGTATAGAAGTGAGGGAAAAACTATGTATATGAAACATCGTGTTTTAAATTTTTGGAGATATTTTCTATTAAATAAAGAAGAGCTAGAAAATGATATAAAAAATGGAAATCATCATGAAGTGACACATATATTAAATGATTTTAATGAAAAATTGAAAACAATTTGTGCATGTAGTATGGAAGTAGAGATGAGTGATACTGGTTTTTACGAAATGACATTTACTCCACAGAGTAATAAAAATGCTCAATTTGCAACAGCATTATTAAAAAAAGATGCGCCAAAACAATTAAGTGAGGATTGGATTATTAACGCAGTACGTCCACCACTTACAGTAAGAGCAATGAATACGATTCTTAAAATAAAAGATAAAGAAGTACGTGGTACAGATTTTCATATATATTATATACTTGATGAAGTCAGTAAAATGATTAATATCAAAGTTTATTGTGAAGCATTGAAGGATGTAGATGAAAATAGAAAAGAAAGTATTGTTGCATATATGCTAGAGTTGTTCATTGGTGAATTGGAGTTTGAAGCTCGTATTGCACGTGTAGAAATTATTGATGAACCAGATCAAGATGCAGAGAATTTCTGTTTATTGCCAAATTTTTATGAAGATATATGTGATATCATTGTTGATGAGGAATGGGTAGAGTATCATGATCCATTATCTATTTATATGGCTTATAAATTAGATGAAAAACCAATTAGTGAGACATTGCGAAAAGATATGAAATTAATTGTAACAACGAATCCACAATTACAAGAAGAAGTATTAAATGATACATATGATATGTGTAAAGATTTTTCTTTTTGTGGTGGTGAGTATGGATATTTATATTACGAAAAATTATATGAAGATGAAAAAGAAGCATTGGTACGTCAACAATTGGAAAAAGAAACAAATGAATTGCTTTATGATATGTCCATTGCAAGAACAATGGGTGGAGCTATAGGTATTTATTATTCTTATATAGATATTGCAGTTTTTGATAAAGATGCATTCAAAATAGCATTAGAAAAGTTAAATGAAAAACTATCATTTAAAATTTATTATCAGCCATTCTTAAAAAAATAGTTATATAGGACAGTGTGTGATCATTGTCCTTATTCATATTTATAAGAACTTTATCATATAAATAGATTAGGTGATAGAGATGTTTACATCCATTTTTCAATTATTAAGTCACGTTTTAGGATATGTAGGGTACATTAAATCGAATACATTCTTACAACCGTTGAGTAAAGAAGAAGAAAAATTATGTATTAAAGGACTACAGGAACAAAATGAAGATTGTAGGAATAAACTAATTGAACATAATTTACGTTTGGTTGCGCATATTGTAAAAAAATATGATATACAAAAAGAACAAACCGAGGATTTGATTAGTGTCGGTACAATTGGATTAATAAAAGGAATTGATTCATTTAATCCAGAGAAAGGACATAAATTAACAACATATGTATCAAGATGTATTGAAAATGAAATACTAATGTATTTGAGGAGCTCTAAAAATTATTTTAAAAACGTATCTTTAAATGAACCTATTGCAACGGATAAAGATGGTGGTGAAATAACTTTAATTGATACAATAAGCGCCCCAGAACAAATGAATATTATTGATGGAATGGTTACGAGTGATCAAATAAAAAAATTATTACAATTTTTAAATGTGTTGGATAAGAGAGAATATGAAATTATAGTTCAAAGATTTGGGTTGTTTGGAGTGAAGGAAAAAACACAAAGAGAAATCGCAAAAGAACTCCATATATCAAGATCTTATGTTTCTAGAATAGAAAAAAGAGCATTTATGAAATTATACAAAGAGTTTCAAAAAGATGAAAAATTAAAGAGCAAAACAGATACATTAAAAATAAACAAAGAACTATGAGTTTTTGAAGTGAGCCCTAAGTTAGATAGCTGACGAAGGTGATTCACTTTTTATTATGACTAAATAAAGTATACAAATATATTATAAACAAAAAGAAGATTTATTGTTACAATAAACAAAGAATTATAGCAAAAGTAAAAGGATTAATTTCTGTTGAATACAGAAATCAATCCTTATGAATCAATTCATAGTATGCTTATTTTAAATATTTTAATAAATGCGTTTACTTTTTTAGTCTTGCTTTTTAGTATTTTAAACAATAGCAGCGCCATCGACAGAAAGAATAGTTCCTGTGATATAGCTTGCCATATCACTTGCTAAAAATAAGAAAGCATTTGCGACTTCTTCTGGCTGTCCAACTCTTCCTAAAGGTATTGTGCTTGAAATTCGTTCAACCATTTCTTTTGGTAAAGCAGCGACCATATCAGTAGCAGTTACACCCGGCGCAACTGCGTTTACTCGAATATTATATTTTCCTAATTCACGTGCTAATGATTTTGTCATTCCATTTACTGCATATTTAGAAGTAGGATATCCTACACCAGAGGGTTGCCCATATAAACTCACCATGGAACTTGTATTAATAATAGCTCCATTGTGATTTTTATACATTAATTTTGCAGCAGCTTGGGAGCATACGAATACAGCATTAACATTTAAATTCATGATTTTTTCAAAATCTTCTAATTTATAGTCTAATAAGCTTTCTCGTGCAGAGATACCTGCATTATTTACTAGTATATCTAATTTTCCAAATTTTTCAACTACTTTATTAAAGGCGGACTCAACCGCTTTTGCATCACTAATATTTTCATATAAACCCATGATTTCTTTATCTGGATATAATTCTTTAAGTTTTGTTAATGATTTATCAACCGTCTCTTTTTTTGATCCAAAAAAGGCAACATTTGCACCATTTTCAATAAATTTTTTTACAATTTCAAAACCTATACCTCTTGTGCCTCCTGTAATAATTGCAGTTTTACCTTTTAACATAATAGAATCCTCCTTATATATTTATTATAATTTGATTGTGGAAAATAATACTTCTAAGAAGTGAGTATTTTCTCTATCTTGATAGTATCATAGAATATATATATACTCAATTTATTTGCTTCAAAGATATGTCATGTACTTCTATTGAATATGTAAAAAAATGTATTTTATCAAAGATAAATGAAATTCTATGATATTATAAATTTGATATCAGTTTCTAATATTTTATATTTATACATCTAAATTTTATCTGTATTAAAATAAAAAATTTCCCGAATTGCAAGTACAAACTGGAAATAAGAAAAATTCATATTTATTTATATAAAATCGTATTGCGTGTTATACCCATATTATTTAATTCATCTAAAAATAATTTTTCAGCAGGAAGGTATCCAAGTATCTTCCTTTTTTTGTTGTTGATTTTGTCATTGATATCTATTGTTGATTCTTTGGAAATCGTGTTAAAGTCAGTTTCTTTCTTCACAAAATATCGAACTAGACCATTACAATTTTCATTTGAGATTCTATCACAAGAATGATAGGGCCTTCCAAAATACATGTTGACCCAACGTTCTTTGGTTCCTGATTTCATTTCTATGTCCTTCCATCTGGAAAAATTACTACCATGATCGAAAGTAATGGATTTAAAGATATCGTTGAAATTATCCTCATAAAATTTATGAAGTTTATTGATCTGCATATAGATTTTTTTTAGCTGATTTAGAAATGATAGGTAGCATATAATAAAATCGTGTCTTACGTTCTATAAGTGTAAGATATGCTATGTTTTGTCCACCTCCAGGACCAGTTACTAAATCACCTTCCCGATGATCAAATTCCTTTCTCGTATGGTCTTTGTAGAAATAGTCTCCATGTTCTTTATTTTATCAGGGTCATGTAGCTTTGGGTAGTTGAGTGTTTCATCAATTGAAGAAAGTTTGATAGATTTTATTTTGTTCATAACGTGAAAAATAAAATCTTTTGCTTTCTCTGGTTTGGGATTATTAGGAATCTTATGATTCTTAGTTCTTTTGTCGAAAGCATTGGTAGTGCATTGTTCAAGATGTTCCTCAAGATTTGAATTTCTTACAGGGACAGTAGCATCCTTGATGATGGTGCAGATGTTTGAAGCTGATGTGCCAACAGAAGCAGCAAGGGTGTTGATGAAATCGGTCTTTCCAAT
Organism: Longicatena sp.; assembly: GCA_029258245.1. Taxonomy (GTDB): domain Bacteria; phylum Bacillota_I; class Bacilli_A; order Erysipelotrichales; family Erysipelotrichaceae; genus Longicatena_A. The sequence continues at coordinate 19,204 of JARHZK010000115.1, forward strand.
ATTACGTTTTGATGTAGAAATTTAATAATGGAATTGATAATGAATTCGTAATGTTGAAAAGAAAGACAACTATATTAAAGTCAAGTGATAAATTATGAAAAAGTTTGAAATATAAAATACTTGAAAATATAGTATTTGATCTTTGAAATTGTGAATGCAAATATGTTGAAAAGAACTATCGTATTAAATAGCTCATTTAAATGAATTCAATCTATAAATAAGTTTTAATTATTTGAGTGAATTTATATTGAAGGATAGATGATTTGTTTCAAGATGATAAATAATCCTTAAAAGTTTTCTTACACAATGACCT
>JARHZK010000222.1 GCA_029258245.1 Longicatena sp.
GAAACAAGAAAGCATTTTGGCAATAATGTATATATATTTACACCATTATATATTGCGAATTATTGTGAAAATTATTGTGTGTATTGTGGATTTAATTGTTATAACCATATTCATCGTATGAAATTAAATAAAGAACAAATGGAGCACGAAATGAAAGTTATAGCAGATTCAGGAATGGAAGAAATTTTAATTTTGACAGGAGAAAGCCGGGCACAAAGTAGTGTAGAATATATTGGAGAAGCATGTAAATTAGCTCGTAAATATTTTAAAAATGTAGGGATTGAAATTTATCCAGTAAATTCTGATGAATATCATTATTTGCATGAATGTGGAGTAGATTATGTTACCGTATTTCAAGAAACATATGATATAGAAAAATATGAAACATTACATTTAATGGGGCATAAACGTATTTGGCCGTATCGTTTTGATGCACAAGAAAGAGCTTTAATGGGAGGTATGCGTGGGGTTGCTTTTTCTGCTTTACTAGGATTGTCTAATTTTCGAAAAGATGCCTTGGCAACAGGATTACATGCCTATTATATTCAACGAAAATATCCACATGCGGAAATATCATTGTCTTGTCCTCGTCTTCGTCCAATTATTCATAATGATAAAATTCATCCATTAGATGTACATGAAACACAGTTATGTCAGATTATTTGTGCATATCGTCTTTTCTTACCATTTGCAGGAATTACGGTATCCTCTAGGGAAAGTGCTTCTTTTCGGAATGGAATTGTAAAGATTGCAGCAACAAAAGTTTCTGCAGGAGTTTCTACAGGAATTGGAGATCATGAAAGTAAATATACTGGAAAAGAAAATAAAGTAGAAGCTGGGGATGAACAATTTGAAATTGAAGATGGAAGAAATATCCAATCCATGTATCAAGATATGGAAGATGAAGGATTGCAACCAGTATTGAATGATTATGTATATGTGTAAAGTCATTTGTGTAACGAATCGTAAATTATGCGAAAATAATTTTTTAGAGAAAATAAAAAATATTTGTGAGCAACATCCAACAGCAATCATTTTAAGAGAGAAGGATTTACTAGAAGAAGAATATGAAGAACTATCAAAAAAAGTAATATCTATATGTAATCAATATGATGTGTGCTGCATTTTACATACGTTTGTAGAAGTAGCAAAGCGACTTCATCATCCATATATTCATGTTCCTATACCTATCTTAAAAACAATGCGGAAAGAAGATCGCGGGTTCTTTCAAATGATTGGAACCTCTTGTCATTCTATAGAGGATGTAAAGATTGCAGAAGAACTAGGATGTACTTATATTATTGCAGGTCATATTTTTCCAACCGATTGTAAAAAGGGGTTAGCACCAAGAGGAATTTCGTTTTTGATGGAAATTTGTAAGGAAACAACTCTTCCAGTTTATGGAATTGGTGGTATTAATGCAAACAATTTTTCTTATTTGAAACAAACGAAGGTAGCTGGTGGATGTATTATGAGCGGATTTATGCAATGTAAAGATACAAAAATATATAGGAATGAATTAAGGATGGATTCAATGATGGGATTTCAAAAAGAACAGTTATTCATTTATGGTATTACAGAGAGATCGTTATTAAACGATAAAACAATGAAACAACAGGTAGAAGAAGCATTAATTGGAGGTGCTACATTAATTCAATTACGTGAAAAAAATATGAGTAATGATGAATTATTGAACGAAGCAAAAGAAATAAAAGAAGTATGTCATAAATATCATGTTCCATTGATTATTAATGATAATGTCGAAGTTGCAATTGCATGTGGAGCTGATGGGGTTCATGTTGGACAAGAAGATATGGAAGTAAAAAAAATTCGTCAATTGTGCGGAGATACTTTCATTATTGGGGCAACTGCTAAAACAGTTGAACAAGCACAAAAAGCAGAACAGGAAGGAGCAAATTATTTAGGTGTTGGTGCAGTTTTTGCATCACCAACAAAGAAAAATGCAAAACGTATTACAAAAGAAGAATTGAAAGAAATTTCAAATGCAGTAAATATCCCAATTGTAGCAATTGGAGGAATTACATACGAAAATGTGGATGATATCAAAGATTGCGGAGTTTCGGGTGTAGCGGTTGTATCTGCTATATTCGGCTTTCGGGATGTAACAAAGGCAACAAAACAGTTAAAAGAAAAAGTAAAAAAAATAATTTAGAAAAACAGCGG
>JARHZK010000186.1 GCA_029258245.1 Longicatena sp.
ATGCCCTACGTATACTTAGAGCAGTGCGTTTTCAATGCCAACTACATTTTTCACTAGATGACAATTGTAAAAAAGCTATTATTGATTCTGCATTTTTATTAAAATTTGTTTCAAAAGAACGTATTCGCGATGAATTTAATAAAATATTATTAAGCAATCAACCGGATATATTAAAACTTTTAAAAGAGTTAAATATTTTAGATTCTATCATTCCTTCCTATTCAATCATATATAATCAAAAACAAAATACTCCTTGGCACATTTATGATATATTTACTCATACCGATATAGCATTAAATCATTCAAAAAATTATCCTTTGGAAAGTAAATTAGCTATTTTACTACATGATATTGGAAAACCTAGGTGCAAAACCACTGATAAAAATGGACAGGACCACTTTAAAAATCATGCTGTTGTCAGTGAACAACTAGCACTACATATTTTACAAGATCTAAAATATGATAATAAAACAATTAAAAAAGTTTGTACACTGATCCGTTACCATGATTACTATATTGAAAATAATCGTTCTTTTTTACGTAGATATATTACTTTTTTTCAATATGATATCAACTATGCTTTACAAGCTATAGACATACAACTTGCAGATAATTACGCAAAAAATCCTATAATGATAAATCAAAAAATTGATGAAATCATACAAGCAAAAAAACATTTATTACAAATGAAATTAGAAAATGATATAATAACTCCTAAAGATTTGAACATAAATGGAAATGATTTAAAGCAACTTGGGTTTAAAGGGAAAGAAATTCATAATATATTAGAAAGATGTTTTGCTATTGTTTTAAATAATCCTACTTATAACACAAAAAATTATCTATTAGCTTATATAAAGAAAACTATTGATTGACAATTTATCTAATGAATAAAGGATATCTATTTTATTGAATATGATTTACAGTATCAAAATGATATCCTTTTTTTATCATTTCTTGAATAAAATCTTCCATTGCTTCGTAATTTCCTTTATTACTTGGATGCAATAAATAGATTGCACCAGGATGATAATAATTCAGCATACTTCGAAGTGCTTCATCCTTTGTTACATCATTTGCATAATCGTAATAAGCATGACTCCAAAAAAAAGTTGAATATCCTAAATCACTTACCATTTTTATTGCTCTTTCACTTGCTCCACCTTTTGGAAAGCGAAAAACTTTCGTCATTGGTTGTCCTACAACTTCCATATATGTTTTTTCTGTTTCAGTTATTTCTTTTGTAAATTGATCTACACTAATTTCATTAGCAAGTGTTGTCATATCATAATGATGCCATGTATGATTTCCTATAATATGACCATTTGCTACAAGTTTATTAATAAAATCTGCTTCATTTTTTATATAATTTCTTGTTAGAAAAAAGGTAGCTTTTATTTGATATTTATCCAATATATTTGCAATCTGTTTAATATAAGTGATATCATTTCCACCTTCATCAAAAGTTAAATATAATACCTTCTTATTTTCTCCTTGATAATAAGCATGATATTTTTTTAATATATCTTCTTTTATGGCACCATTTGTTCTTTTATGATTCTTACTTTTCTCAAACCACCATTCTTCGGGATGATTATCATATTGATTATAATTATAATAAAGTTTTACATTTGTCGGATCTTCGCACACTTCTACTTTTCTTTCTACAGTACAACTATTTCCACTCGAATCTTTAACATTATATTGAATTTTATATTTGCCAATTTTATTTATATTTACATTATTTATTATTTCTACTTTATTTGTTACATTACCATCATAATTATCAATTGCTGAAAAACCTTCTTCTTCATATTTATTATTTAAGAAAATTCTCGATGTTTTATTCCCATCAAGTACAATTTTGGGTTCTTTTGTATCCACAATATTAACAGTACGTTTCACTTCTTTATTTACATTAGATAAAGTATATTTTATATAATATGTTCCTATTTTATTTGTATCCAAATTGGTACTTTTTATTACTTTATCACTAAAATTATGAAATTTATAGCATGCGCGAATTCCAGGATCTATAAATTTTGTATTAACTTCCATTGTCAATTCTTTTTTACCCTGTAACCCTATATATGGAATAATTAGACCAGTATAGTATACAAATCCAGTCAATAATAAAATCAGACAAAGTACCCCTATTCCAATGATACTATATAAAATAAAACGACAGCGTTTACTCATTAAATATCACCCTCTAATTTAAACGTATGTATCTACTATACTCTTTATGAATAAAAGGACCTAATTCAAATAAAATTAGATCCTTATTTTTCATATATATACGTTTGAATCAATTGTTCAGCACACCTTAAACCATCAATTGCTGCAGAAACAATACCACCTGCGTATCCCGCACCTTCTCCACATGGATAAATTCCATGTATTTGTTGCGCCATATAATTATCATTATTTCTTGTAATACGAATCGGTGAACTACTCCTTGTTTCAACACCTGTCAATATTGCATCAGGGAAAGCAAATCCTTTTAACCTTTGATTCAATCCAATGATTGCATCTTGCATTGCTTCACATACATAACTTGGCAATACATCATGAAGATTTGTCAATGTGATTCCTAAAGCATACGTTGGTTTGACACTTCCTAACATTCTAGAAGGTTGATTTAATAGAAAATCCTTTACTAATTGCGCTGGTGCCTGATAGTTACATCCACCTGCTTGATAAGCTTTAAATTCAATCGCTTCTTGAAAAGCAATTGCTTTCTCTGGATCATTACCATAATCATCAGGACGAATTTGAACTAACAATGCACTATTTGCATTTTCTCCATCTCGAGCATGTTCACTCATACCATTTACAACAACTCCTCCTTCTATAGAAGTACTTGGAACAACATATCCTCCTGGACACATACAAAAAGTATGGACACCTCTACCATTTTTTGCAGGATATGTTAACCGATATTCTGCATTTTTTAATCTTGGATGATTCGCAAATTCTTTATATTGTGCCTTGTTAATTAATGATTGAGGATGTTCTATACGTGCTCCTATTGCAAATGCTTTCGGTTCAATCATAAATCCTTTTTTCATTAACATTCTCATAGTATCTCGCGCACTATGTCCAATTGCCAAAATTAATTGTTCACAGGGTATTTCTTTTCCATTCGCAATAATACTACACAATCTACCATCTTTAATATTTATATCATCAAGCATTGTATCAAAGCATATCTCTCCACCCAAACGAATAATTTCTTTTCTAATATTTTTTACAATATTTCTTAATAAATCTGTTCCAATATGTGGATATGCTTCATATAAAATATCATTTGGAGCACCAAAGTGAACAAATTCTTCCAATACTTTACGAATTCTAGTATCTTTTACACGTGTAGTAAGTTTCCCGTCACTAAATGTACCTGCTCCCCCTTCACCGAATTGCACGTTACTTTTCGTATTCAAAATACTTTGTTTCCAAAATTCATTCACACTTTTAATACGCTTTTCAACACATTCTCCTCTTTCCAAAACAAGAGGACAGTATCCCATTTGCGCCAATAATAAAGCAGAAAACATTCCTGCTGGACCAAATCCAACAACAATAGGACGATGTTTTAATTCTAAAGTTCCTTTTTTAGGCAAGTAATATTTTTCATCTGGAGTTTGTATAATATCTTTATAATGTTTTTTTAATATTTTTTCTTCACATCGTATTTTGCAATCTACAATATAAGAAAATTTCATATGTCTTGGTCTTGCATCAAATGTTTCTTTATATATATGCCATGACAGTAAATCCTCTTGGTCAATATGTAATTTTTTTATAATTTTATTTGGTAATAATGATAAATCTTCATCTAATGTTAAATGTAGTTGTTGAATTCGAATCATTTCATTTCCTCCCTAAGCATATAAATTTTTTATAATTGTACATTTCTTTGAAAGTATATATATAATAATAGAAAAAATCAAAGTACACAAAACAACGCATATATAAAATAATAGTGAATTCATAGTTGGGAATAAATGATTTAATATAACAACAAAAATAATATGTGAAACATACATTAAAATAGATAAAACTCGCATACCTTTATACATATCTTTCTCTTTTAATTGTATAGAAATTAACCACATAAATAAAAAACTTACACTTGGAATAAGCATGATATACATACTTGTTAATGGTTGCATATATCCATATTTTTGAATCATAAAACATTCTACAACCAATCCAATCATAGATATCATAAAAGCGACAAAAGGAATTATTGAAGTTTGTCTAATTTTCATTTTATGCTTTGCAAAATAGGCACCAATCGCAACAAAAACCATTCCAAAAAATAAACCATTTCGCATTGTTACAAAAATTTTTAGATATATATTTAATAAAGTAGATATGTATGGAATATTTTCTAATATTTGCGGATATACATTTCCTAACATTCCAACAAAATAAAATATACCACAAATTCCTAATGCTATTTTCATAGATCCATGTTTTAATAAAAAATAGACTGCAATTTCAGAAAAAATCAAGGATGGTAAAAACCATAGATGATAGTAACTACCTACAAAAAAGAAATCTCGAAGATAACGTAGTATACCTATTATTGTAATCCCATCTTGGTGAATCAATATATAATTTAACGGTAAATAAATAACGGACCATATTATATATAATTTTATAATCCTAAAAACAGAATGTTTTAATATTGCAAAATTTTCATAATCATTCCATTCTCTTTCTCCATCAATTTTTGAAAATAACAAAAAGCCAGATATTATAAAAAATAATGGAACTGCCATTCTTGCTAAAATTTGAACAACCATAAAATTACCAGTTTCACTAATGTCTGTTAGCGGACCTGTATGAATTGCGATAATAAAAAATGCACATATAAATTTTGCTATATCAAGAGTACTATATATTTTATTTGTCATAATTTTCCCTCTCTACAAACTTAAAAATAGCCTTACGGCTATTTATATATTCTTGGAACACGACCCGAAATAAAACAAAAAGTTTCGTTATTAATCGTTTCTGCAAGTCTTGACACCTCATCAATTGGTAAAATTTCATTTCCATCTTTTCCAAATAATGTAACAATGTCACCTTCCTGAACATTTTCAATATCCGTAACATCAACCATTAATTGATCCATACATATATTTCCAATAATTGTTGCACGCTTTCCATGAATCAACACCTGTGCACCCTTATTAGAAACATTTCTTGGATATCCATCTGCATATCCAATAGAAACTGTCGCAACCTTCGTGGTTTTTTTACTAGTAAAATGTCTTCCATAACTTACACAAACATTTGGTTGTATTGTTTTTACCATTGAAACATTTGCTTTTAATTGCATAATTGGAATAAAGTTAGGATGCGTGATTGTTTCAATTTGATCATCACTCGTTGCACCCATAAACAATAATCCTGGTCTTACATAATCATATTCTAATTTTGGATAATTTAATATACCATAACTATTTTGAAGATGTTTAACTCCAGGATTAATTTCTGCCTTTTTTAAATCATCCAACACTCTATTAAACATTACAATTTGTTTTTGTGTATAAGCTTTATTATCCTCATCTAATCCATCACTTACACTAAAATGAGAAAATATTCCATCTACTTTCAAATTTGACATTTTATAAATGGATTTCACTTCATCAATATGATATTCGTTTTCCTGTGTAATAATTCCAATACGTGACATACCTGTATCGACTTTTACATGTCCATGCATATAAACACCATTTGCTTTACACCATTCATTTGCTTTTTTTGCATATTCATAAGATATCAATGCTTGTGTTAAATTCTGTTCAACAATATAGTGAAAATGAATTGGTGGGGTATATCCTAAAATTAAAATCGGTTCTATAATTCCAGCATTTCTAAGATTTAATGCCTCATCCACACTACTAACACCGAAAAAATCTACACCACATTTACATAACTCTTTAGCACATTCAACATCTCCATGACCATACGCGTTCGCTTTTACAATTGCCATAATTTTTGAAGATGATGGTATTAATTTTCTAATTTCTTCAACATTATGTTTAACCTTTGTTAAATCAATTTCTAGCCATGCTCTACTTTGACTCATTAGCATGGTACTCACCCCTTTATTTATCTTGTAAATGCTAAATCAATTAACTTATCTAACAATTCTGAAAAATCAATTCCTGCTTCTTTCATCATACTTGGATAACGAGATGTTGCAGTAAATCCAGGAATTGTATTTACTTCATTTACAATAATAGTATTTTGTTTCGTCACAAACATGTCAACTCGTGTCATACCTTTACAATTTAATGCACGATATGCACGTAATGCCAATTTTCTTGCTTCTTCAAATTTTGTTTTTTCAATTCTTGCTGGACAATAAATATGTGAATCTACCATTTGATATTTTCCTTCAAAATTAAAGAATGGTGCAGCAGTTTCAATTTCATCAACACTTCCTGCAAACAATTCATTATTTCCCATCACTGCACAACCTATTTCAAATCCTTCAATTGTTGTTTCTAAAATTACTTTTCCTCTTCCATCATGATAAAAAGCATCCTTCATACCTTCTACAAAGTCATCCACATTGTCAACACGATGAATTCCATAACTACTTCCTGCATTTGCTGGTTTAATAAAAATTGGTAATCCTAATTTTTCTTTTGCTTCTTCAAATACTTCTTCATAGTTTCTTTGATCCATAGCGTATACACACATATAAGGTGCACAAGGAACATCTGCATTTTCTAAAACTATATGAGTCATTTCTTTATCCATACTAATCGCACTACTCATATGATCACATCCAACATATGGAATTCCACTTAACTCGAATAACCCTTGAATTGTTCCATCTTCTCCATTTTTTCCATGTAATACTGGAAAAATGCAATCAACTTCCATTCGTTCAAAACTTCCATTTTCTTGCAACTTTAAAATTCCTTTAGTTGCTGTTGAACAAGATAAAACACAAGGAACAACATTTCCATTCATCCATGTGTCATGTTCAATTGCATCTACATCTCCATCATATGCAAACCATTCTCCATCTTTACTAATTCCAATATAAATAAGTTCATACTTATCTTTATGTAATGAACGTATTAAACTTGCAGCAGAATGCAAAGATACTGAATATTCGCTTGATTTCCCACCAAAGATAACAGCTAATTTCTTTTTTTCCATATTTTAATCCTCTTTTTCTCTTACTAATTCATTAACAACTTCATCTAATTTCATACCACGACTACCTTTTACAAGTAACATACACTCTTTTTTACTGTAAGGTCGCAAATAATCAACCAATGATTCTTTATCTTGAAAATGTTGAATATGCACATTTTCAAGATTATTAAACGCACCTTGCGTAATATATCTTGCCATATCTCCGATTGTTAAAACTTCATTTAAATGATATTTAGCTAAATCTTTACCAAGAGAATAATGTATCATATCACTTGTTTGACCTAATTCTAACATATCTCCTAATACAGCAATTTTATAATCATAATCAAACTCTTCCATTGTATCCAAAGCTGCTAATGCACTTTGGGGATTTGATTTATATGAATCATTCAAAATTAAACAATGACCAAAATCAACTAACTCATTACGTAAACCAGTTTTTTCAATATTTTCAAAACCAGCTCGAATTTCTTCATCATTAACTCCTAAAGCAATTGCTGCTACATATGCAGCAGTTGCATTAAATGCTTGATGTTTTCCAATCATATCCAATTTATATAAAGGAAGATTTTGATTAATGCTAAACTTAATTCCATCTCTTTTTTGAATTATACTTGCAATTTTATAATCGTTTTCCTTTTCAATGCCAAATGTCTTTATTTTAATAGAGCCTGGTATATTCGCTTGAACGACTGCATCACGAATCAATTTTTGATCTCCATTATATATAAATAATCCATTTTCACTTAATCCTTCAACAATTTCTAATTTTGCTTTTGCAATATTTTCCATTGTCCCTAAATTTTCTAAATGTGCAGTTCCTACATTTGAAATAATCGCAATATCTGGCTTTACCATATTCGTTAAAAAAGATAATTCTTTTAAATTCTCCATTCCCATCTCAATGACAGCGGCTTCCACATTTTCATTTAAACTTAATAATGTTAAAGGAACTCCTATTTCATTATTATAATTACCCATTGTTTTTTGTGTTATGTAATGTTGTTTTAAAACAGAAGCAAGAATATCTTTCGTACTTGTTTTCCCATTACTTCCTGTTATTCCAACTACTTTCATAGATAATTGTTTACGATACTCTTTTGCAAGCTCTTGTAAAGCTTTCGTTGTATCTTCAACTAAAATTACAACTACTTCCGTAGGTGGATTTAATTCTTTTTTCTCCCACAAAACGGCTTTTGCTCCATTTGCAATGGCCTGCTTAACATAATAATGGCCATTATTATTTTCACCACGAATTGGGATATATAAATTTCCTTCCACAACTTTACGTGAATCTATACATACCCCATTAATTTTTTCTTCTATATTTCCATTTTCAATATAATCAGCATCTAACATGCGAATAATTGCATCAATTGAACGGATAATCATCTATATTACATCCTTTCATTCTATTTCATTAGAATAAAAAACAAAAATGTCATCATTCCAAATTTTATTATACCATAACAAATAATGCATTAAACAAATTTTTTCATAATTTCCTTGAGATTCTGCAAATTTCACTTACCTATCTTATTATAAAAAAGATGGGAATTCCCATCTTTCTAAATTATAATGCCTCTAAAAACATTTTTAAAAAATAAAATGTTCGATCAAAACTTGCTAAATCCAATCGTTCTTGAGGTGTATGTATGTCATGCATAATTGGTCCCATTGTAACAATTTCCATCTCTGGAACTAACGATTTAAACACTCCACATTCAAGTCCCCCATGAACTGCAATCAAAGATAATTCTTCTTGATAAATATCTTTACATACTTTTTTCATCACTTCTCTTAATTCACTTTTTTCATCATAACTCCATGCTGGATAATATGCTTCATGTTTAGTCGTATAGTGAAATGATTCCCCTAAAACATCCATAACGTTTACTAAATCATCAATATATGATTCTAATGCTCCTCGTACAGATACATTAATCATAATATCTTCCTTCATCGAAATGACAGCAAGGTTACTACTTGCCGTGCTTAAACCTTCAATATTCATGCTATGATGATGTAATCCATCCGGAATACAAATCATCAATTTTAATAATCGATCCGTATCCTCTTTTGATAATGCTGTTGTGGCAATGGTTTCTTTTACATGCAACTCAACCTCATTATCACTAAATTCTAATTCTTTTGCAAATACTTGTTCCATTGAAGAAACAATTGTCTTAATTTCATTTAAACATACATCTCCAACGATAATTGCTGATGCTTCTCTTGGAATTGCATTATCTTTATCGCCTCCATCCATCATATGGATTTGTATATTATATGATTTATTAATTTCATATAATACTCGTGCTAATAATCGATTTGCATTTCCTCTTTCTTTATCAATTTCTCCACCGCTATGTCCGCCTTTTAGTCCTTTTATATCTATTTGATATGCATTTCCTGTACAAGAAATTTGATCATTGTGTACTGAAAAAACAACATTTACTCCACCAGCACTAGACATACATGAAGTTGTTTCTCCACCATCATCTAAATTAATCATTCTTGTTGCATGTAATTGATCTTTTTTTAATGCTAGAGCACCAAATAATCCAACTTCTTCTTGTACCGTAAAAATACATTCTAACATAGGATGTTTCGCATTTGAATCTGCTAATAAAGCAAGCATATATGCTACTCCAACCCCATCATCTGCACCAAGAGTTGTACCTTCTGCTTTTAAAAAACCATCTTCTATTTTTAATTTTAAAGCATCTTTTTCAAAATCAAATGCAACATCTCTATTTTTTTCACAAACCATATCTGTATGTGCTTGTAAAATAACTGCCTTATGATCTTCATATCCTTTGCTTGCTGGCTTACGAATAATTACATTATTTTTTTCATCTCTTTCATATTCGAAATGATGTTTCTTAGCAAAATCAACTAAATATAGACTAATTGCTTCTTCATGATATGAGCCATGTGGAATTCTTGTTATTTCTTCAAAATATTTTTGATGAGTAATCTTATGATCTAATATATTTTCCATAAATATACCTCCTTAAATTTAATCACTACATTTATTTTATCATAGATACATGTCAAATCATATAAAAAAAAACTACTGTATAATCATATAATTGCGTAATAAATATTCTATGCAAAAATGCTAATATTTTTTTCACTTTATAATATAAACATTTACTTTTTCACATATTTTCACGTAATTTGAACATTTTTTATACAACTTTTTTTCATACAATAATAGGCGAGCAAGGGATATATAATTGAACCTTGCTTGTATGTACTCATCATTCTCCCTAATGATAATTCATACAATTTTCTATCCCCTTAAATAATCATAATGATTTAGAAAGAGCCGGCATCCCCTTAGCCGGTTTTTTCTATTATTAGGTATTTTTCAAATCTAAAATATTATACTATATATACAAAAAATAATTATAAATCAAATTATAGAATTCCCTTCAAAATTATACTTATTTCGAGATAGATTGTTCCATCTCTTAGCTTGTTGACAAACTCTCTTATTTTGAAAACAAATAAAATCAATTTAGAAAAAGC
>JARHZK010000021.1 GCA_029258245.1 Longicatena sp.
AGTACAGCATTCAATGTTCCACCAATGATGCAGATTGCTATTGCGCACATATTACGTGCACTAGTCATCTCTATACTTGCATATCCTTGTATTGGTTTGATGGTAAAAATTATTAAAAAGATTTTACCTGGAGAAGAAGAAACAATTTCTTTAAATTTAGATATTTTAGATACAAAACTTGCTGAATCACTACCAGCAGGTGCATTAGATGTATGCAAACAAGCAACGTTAAAAATGGGAGAACTTGCAAACGATTGCTTAAAATCAAGTCAACAATACTTCAATAACCAAATAGATAAATATAGTAGCGCAAGCAAACAATACGAAGATGCTATTAATTCTATTGATTTAAAGATTACAGATTATTTAATGAATATCTCTCACAACAATTTAAATGAACATGATACAAATAGACTTATTACAAATCTTCAAGTAATTAAAGATATTGAGCGTGTTGGTGATTTAACAATGAACTTAAATGAATTTTATGAATTAGCATTTGATGACAAAGGTTTATTTACTGAAGAAGCTAAAGCAGATATTAACACTATGTATACTGCTGTTTTAGAAATGAATGAACTTGCATTGAAATATTTCAATGAGGAAAATGAAAATTATATAAAAGAATTAGGTATGAAAGAAGACCAACTCGATGCGCTTGAATTAGCAGCAAGACAACGTCACTTTAAACGATTGGCTGATTCTATATGTGAATCAAGTGTTGCCGCAAGTATTTATGTCGATATTCTTGGTACTTTAGAACGTATTGGTGATCATATTTGGAATATTGTAAAAAACAACAATAAAGACATTCCTTTACACAAGCAATAAAAGAGGCAATGCCTCTTTTATTGCTTCATCTACATAAATTGTGATTTTTAGCATATTTAAATTATTCATATTCTTCTCACTATATCTATTCCTATGTAACATAACTTGACATTTGCAAAAATGAAATCTATACTAATTTGCATAATAGAAGCAAAGGAAGATATAGTATGAAAAAAATTTCTCAGGATGCACAAGACATAATGAATGATAGATTTAGTCATGATACTTTAATCGCATTAGCAACTATTGATGATACGATTCCCTTTGTACGTACTGTAAATAGTTATTATCAAAACGGAGCATTTTACGTCATCACCGATGCAGCATCTAATAAAATGCAACAAATTAAAAAGAATCCAAATGTTTCAATTTGTGGAGAATGGTTTACTGCACATGGAATTGGAAAAAATTTAGGACATGTTTTGGATAAAAAAAACGAAACTATTATAAAACAGCTACGGAAAGTTTTCGAGTCTTGGTATAATAACGGACACATAGTTGAAGAAAATCCGAACACATGCATCCTCTGTATTCAACTCACAGATGGTGTACTGTTTTCTAATGGCACAAGATATGATATTGACTTTAGATTTAATAAATAGATAATTAAATCTAGGATTTCCTGTTTTTATAAATCTGACTAGATTTTTCAAAAGAAAGGTTTTAATTCACCGTTATGAATAATTTTAATAAAATAAAAACCAATGTATAAAGCGGAACTTTCAAAAATTAACAGAAATTATAAATATCATTGTTTTTAAATAAATCAACTTGCACTCTAATTTAGATGGTGATATACTAATAGAGTAAAATTTGTCGCGTTCGGCAAGCGGTTAAGCCACAGCCCTCTCAAGGCTGTACCACGGGTTCAAATCCCGTACGCGATACCATAAAACACAAAAAGCTCATAATGAGCTTTTTTTGTGTTCTACAGTTATGGGGGGATTCCTACCTTTAAAGTTATAGTGGGCGAATTCACCCCGCTCAAATTTAGAGTGCCTTTTTATAAAATTCCTAACTTTTTATCTTCTTCTTCATATCGTTCAATAATTTTTTGAACTAATGGGTTTCTTACTACATCAAGACTCGTTAATTCAACAAAAGATATACCTTCAATCCCATTAAGCAATTGTTTCGCATTTAACAATCCACTATCTTTTTTCTTGATTAAATCAATTTGCGTAATATCTCCTGTGATAACAACTTTAGAATTAAACCCCATTCGTGTTAAAAACATTTTCATCTGAGATCGAGTGGTATTTTGAGCCTCATCTAAAATAATAAAAGCATTATCTAATGTTCTACCTCTCATATATGCAAGAGGTGCAATCTCAATTATTTCTTTCTCTAATAACTTTTCTACTTGTTCTTGCCCGAGCGTATCATACAAAGCATCATATAGAGGTCTTAAATATGGATCTACTTTTTCTTTTAAATCACCTGGTAAAAAACCTAAATTTTCTCCCGCTTCTACTGCTGGTCGAGTCAAAATAATTTTACGTATATCTCCTTTTTTTAATAAATTTGCAGCATACGCAACTGCTAAATATGTTTTCCCTGTCCCTGCTACTCCACTAGCAAAAACTATTTCTGAGCGACACATGCATTGAAATAAATGACGTTGTCCAATCGTTTTTGGATAAATTAATTTTCCATTCACCGTTTTTCCTACTGGTTTTTGATAAGTCATCGCAATTTCGTCTAATTTATCTAATTTTGCTAACCGACATACATATTCAATATCTCTTGTTTGTAAATCCAAATGATGCTCTATCATTTGAAAAATTGTTCTAATTGTTTTTTTAATAACTTCAATATCATTTTCTTTAGCATCAATAATTTGCACCTCATTATCTCTTATAATAAGGTCACACGAAAATTCTCTTCTAATAATTTCTAAATGAGTATCTTTTGGTCCGCTAAATTTCATAATCCATTCCATAGGATATTCGTTTAAAGAATAACTTCCTTTTTTATTCATAAATGACTCCTTTTTTTAATTTGATGTTATATCTTGTAATAGTTTATAATGTACAATCATCTTTATTTTACCCATATCTTTTGAAAATTGCAAAATATTTTCTTCTTTAATACAATCATCTTTATGAAAGTCTTTACTAATTTCATTTCTTGCGCTCATCAATAATTCATAAAATTTTATTGAATTAGGTAATTTTGAATCTTTCATTGTAATAGTAATATCTTTCCAAACATATCCAAAAACTCTACCTTTTACAAACAATTCATGATTTTTTTGAAAACTATCTTCTAGTACATTACTTACTAAAACGTCTCCTTTATGAACAAATTCATTTACACTACGAATCTTATTCCCATGTTGAACATCAAATCGTTGAATTAGTGCATCTTTTTTTGCAATAAGTTCATTATGATATAAAGATTGTTTTTTTACATCTTCTTTTGGAGTATATGTGATTTTGTATTTACTACCCTGCTTTTCTATTTCAAGCCACGTAATCTTATTGTCTAGTTTTTTCTTTAATTGCTGTTTCATTAAATTTGTATCATTTTTATAAAGAGGAAGTTGATAACCAAGTTCTTTTAATGCTAATTCTATGCTTTTCTTTACTTCTTTATCTTCTCCAAACACTTCAATGTCAAATACCATAGAACTTAATATTAGCCATATTAAAATAGAAATGCATATACATAATAATCTACATGGTCTTTTGAAATCTTTAAAAAGATAACCCAACATTCCTGTTGTACATATAAATTTAGCATTTGAAATTGCTCTTATTATTTTTTTACGTTGCCATATATGTGTATAAAAATAAATACTATTATGTTTGATGTTAATGTCATATAATTCTATTTCAAATTGCTTACACTGATTTAAAAAGGTGGTTACTTCCATATTTACTTTCCAATAATCAAGTCCTATATGTTTATTTATCATAAAAGAATGTTATTTGTTGAATTTTCCCTTCCAACAACAACTCCTCTTTTTCTAATGCATCAATGTGTAAACAAGATCCATTAATTGTTAAATTAAAATCTTGCATCTGAATAACAATACAATCGTTTTCTACTTTAAGTAATTGATTATATTGTGTAATACTCATTTGATTTTTATCCATAGAAAGCATATGTATCACCTCTATATAAAATATGTAAACAAGAATAAATTCATTCCAATAAAATTTAAACAAATCATAAATAAAAGTGACCGTACTTAAGTTAGAATAACTTTTGAAGGTCACTTCCATATATTCGTTATTTTTATAAAACTTTACTTAAGAACTCTTTTGTTCTCGCATTTTGTGGGTGATTGAATATTTGATCAGGACTCCCTTTTTCAGCAATAACACCATTATCCATGAATAAAACACGATCACTAATCTGCTTAGCAAAGTTCATTTCATGTGTAACAATTACAATTGTCATTCCTGAATCTGCTAATTCTTGTATTACTTCTAATACATCTTTTACCATTTCTGGATCAAGTGCGCTTGTAGGTTCATCAAATAAAATAACATCTGGTTTCATAGCCATTGCACGTACAATAGCAAGTCTTTGCTTTTGTCCTCCTGAAAGTTTTCTTGGATACTGATCTTTCTTATCTAATAATCCAACTTTATCTAATAATTCACATGCTAACGCATCTGCTTGTTCTTTTGCCATATTCAATTCTAGTTTAGGGGTAATTGTAATATTTTCTAATACTGTTAAATGTGGAAACACATTAAAATGTTGAAAAACCATTCCAATTTTTCTACGATGAATATCTAAATTGACTTTTTTATCTGTAATATCAACATCCTCAAAATAAACTTTTCCAAAATCTGGTTTCTCCAATAAGTTCAAACAACGCAAAAATGTACTTTTACCTCCACCACTAGGTCCAATAATAGATACAACTTCGCCTTCATGAATTTCTTCACTGATTCCTTTTAATACTTCTAATTTTCCGAAATTCTTTTTTAAGTTTTCAACTCGAATTAACGTTTTCTTAGTCACTGACGCTCATTCTCCTTTCCATATATTTAACTAATTTGCTTAAACTGAATGTTACAATAAAATAAATGATACCTGTAATTGTTAAGGGTTCAAGTGGGAAATATGTAGCAGTCTTAATAATATTATTTACACTCATCAATTCCCCAATATAGAATGCAGAAGCAAGTGAAGTTTCTTTCACCATCATAATAAATTCATTTCCCAAAGATGGTAAAATATTTTTGATTGCTTGTGGAAATATAATTTTAATCATCATATTTTTATTTGTCATTCCTAAACATTTCGCAGCTTCAAATTGTCCTTTATCTACTGAAATAATACCACCTCGAATAATTTCTGCTACATATGCGCTACTATTAATGATTAAAGCAACAATAACACTAACAATCATTGGAATATCATGATTTACAAGAGCAAAAATATTTACAAACATCCATAATTGTAATAGTAGCGGTGTACCACGAATAATTTCTATATACATATTTGATATCATATTTGCAATGCGATTATGACTTAATTTTACAAAAGCAAATAATGTACCAATCAAAGTTCCTCCAAGTACAGTAACAAAAGCAAGACCTAATGTAACGCCTAAACCTTCTAAAAACATTGGCCAATATTGCATCGCAATTTTGATAGTTCTTTGAATGAAATTTCCAGAAATTTTTGATTTTTCATAATTTAATGCGTTTTGAAACCACTCTTCATATAACCCTTGATCACGTATAGTTTTAATGATTTCATTTGTTTTTTCAACGAGTGCTTTTTCTCCTTTTGGAATACCAATACGATTTCCCATATAATCTTCACTTAAGGTAAATAACAACTGTTCATCAATGTAGATTCCTTCACTTTGCTTTACAAAGTCAAGTCCTGTACCATACGCACAACCAACAGCATCAACTGTACCATTTTTTAATAAATTAATTGCATCGTGTAATCCAGATACATATTGAATATTAGCTGTTTTCATCTGATCTTTTACATAAAATTCTTGTAGAGAACCGGCTTGAACAGCAACTTTTTTATTTTTAAAATCATCAAAACTATGATATTTGTCTTTATCTTCCTCTCGAATTAATAACCCTTGCCAACTGTCTTCCCCTTTTTCATCATGATACGAATCACTCATTTCCATTGCATCTAAACGTTCCGGTGTTTTTGCAATACCAGTAATTGCCATATCAATTTGACGATTACTAAGACTTGCAAGCACAGCATCAAAATCCATCGCCTTTATTGTTAATTTAACTCCTAATTCTTTTGCAATAAATCTTGCTAAATCCATATCACTTCCTACATATTGATCTTGTCCTGTTTTTGTTGGATCAATAAATTCATTTGGTGGAAAATCCGGAGATGTTCCAACAATCAATTCTCCTCTATCTAAAATCTGTTGTAACAAATCGCCTTCTTTAGCATATTCGTTGCTTTCTTCAGCATATATATGCATGAATGCAACTTGTGGCATTATTATGAATAACAATGTCATAATAATTGCAAATTTCTTTAAAAATTTCATTTTTATCTCCTTCCATAAAAAAATCGTCTCTTCATAAGAGACGATTTGAATCGCGGTACCACTCTAATTACCATTATTAAAATAATGATCACCTTATACCGATAACGTTGGCTAGACGATTTCTCCTACTAATTTCAAAGAAACACTCCCAGATGCGCTTCCATGACTACGTTACCGTTGAACTTCCACTCTATTTCAACTCGCTATTGGAATATATTCATGTACTCTTCTGATCATCGATTTTGACATTTGTTATAATAATCGAAACTTATTTATTTGTCAATCTTTTTTTTAAATATAACATTTTCCTGCAACAAATCATAAAATGTTTCATCCTTATACCAAATTTTATCACAATATTCAGCATATTCTGAAAAGTTCTGTGTATTCTGTATTTGAATTGCTAAAGTATGAAATCCTGCAAGTTTTGCTGTTTTTATAAAACCAGGTGTATCTTCTACTACTAATGTTTGAGATGGTACTGAAAATAATTTATTACATGCATACTCATAGATTTTTGGTTTATATTTCCCGACTCCAACGTCTGCACAAGAAACAACATCTTGAAAATATTCTTTTATAGACAGACGATTTAATGCCTTCTCGACAAGATGTTTATCTCCGGATGTAGCAATGATCATTGGAACACAACGTTCCTTAAAATAGTTTAAAACATCTATTATAAATGCATTCAAATTTACTTCATTTATATAAAAATCACTTAATAAATTGAATAATTCACATATTATTGTTTCAGTATCCTTTTTCAAATGATAGTGTTCGTTTAAATAAATCGCCCCTTCTTCTAAACTTAATAAAGAAAGCTTATCTAGCAATCCTTTTTCAGCTTTTTTATTGTGCTTTTCAAGGTATTTTATTGGAAGTTTATCCCATAGATCCAAAGAATCAAATATAACTCCATCCGCATCAAAAATAACTGCATTTATTTCCATAAAACTGTATCCTCTCTATAAATAAAAAAAAGAGATCTTTATGACCTCTTCTTATTTTCCACGACGTGCTTTACGTGCAGCTTCTGACTTTAATTTACGACGAACGCCAGGTTTAACGTAAAACTCTCTTTTGCGAGCTTCAGCAAGGGTTCCGTTTCTTGACACTTGACGTTTGAATCTACGTAGAGCGTCATCAAGAACTTCGTTTTCTTTTACTACTACTTTTGGCATGTTTTACCCTCCCTTCTGATGCAAGCATATATATTATACTTAAAACTATCTCAAATTGCAATAAAAATATAAAAAAATTACGATTTTTTTATTTACTTTTTATATTTTTATCAAATATTTATAAATTATTCTTCTATTCCTAAACAATATTTACGAATTACATGACGAGCGGCATTGTGATCTCCAATCCATGGTTCTCTTCCAAATTCACGATACATGAAAACTTCATCACCTTTTCCAAGAATTAATACTGTGTCATTAGCATTCGCACTTTCAATTGCTTGTCGAATAGCTGCATAACGATCTTCAATAAAAATATTATTTGTATCTTTTATTCCAGATTTAATTTCACTTGCAATTTCTTTTGCATCTTCATCACGAGGATCATCCTCTGTCAAAATAATACTGTCACAATATCGATCTGCAATTTCCCCAAATACTTTCCGTTTTTTCGTATCTCGTTTACCTGCAGAACCAAAAACAGAGATTATTGCATTCCCATCTGGAGTTATATTTTTTGCAAACTCAAACACTTTTTCTAATCCATCTGGTGTATGTGCAAAATCGACAATCACATTAAATGGTTGTCCTTCATCAATCCTTTCCATACGACCTTCTATTTGTGTTAATGAATTTAAATATGGCAATACTTCTTCTAATGCAATACCTGCTTCACAAATAGCTGCAATTGCTCCTAATAAATTGTATATGTTATACATAGCAACTAAATTTGTAGTCACTTCATATAGATTCCCCTCATGTGCTAATTGGAATTGTGAACCATTAGTTCCTATCTGAATATTGCACGCACGGTATTCAGCATTAGCATGCACACCATATGTAACAACTCGAGCTTTGCAACCTTCTACAATTCGATTTGCATATGGGTCATCTATATTGATAATAGCAATTCCCTGCCCCTTTAATTGTAAAAATAATTTGTGTTTCGCTTCAAAATAATTTTCGAATGTACCGTGAAAATCTAAATGGTCATATGTAAGATTTGTAAATACCGCAATATCAAAATCAACACTTTGCACACGCCCTAATTCTAATCCGTGAGAACTCACTTCAAGCGCTACGGCTTCCATGCCATGATCTATCATTTCTCTCATTGACTTATGAATAATAATAGGATCAGGTGTCGTTAAATTTGGTGGCAGTGTCACATCTCCATAACTTATTGAGATAGTACCAATATATCCACATGGATGAAAATGTGAATACACATCGCGAATAATGCTTGTAATCGTACTTTTACCATTTGTGCCTGTAACACCAAAAACTTTTAACTGGTGACTTGGATGATTATAAAATTTACTTGCTACACGGTTTAATGTACGATTCACATCTTCAACCTTAATATAAGCGATTCCTTTATGCATAGATTCAATATCTTTAGAATGAACAATACAGATAGCTCCCTTTTCAATTGCGCTTTCAACAAATTGATGTCCATCAAATGTCATCCCTTCCATGCAAAAATACATATCATCTTGCTGTACTTTACGAGAATCTGTACATAATCCCTTAATTTCTATTTCTGGAGCATTTTCAAATAATTCTGATAGTTTCATTTTTAACACACCTCTATCTCTTGAGCAATTAATTTATCATTTTCATATGAAACAATTTTAACATTCTTCATTTGATGCAACGATTCTGGATTTCCCATATAATATATTTCTAAATATTCACTCGTATGTCCAAAAAGCATACCGTCAACTTGTTTTTCAAATAACACAGATACTTCTTTATTAACAAATGATTTTTTATATTCTGCGTATAATTCTTTCGAGCATTCTGCTAATTTTGCTGCTCTTTCCTTTTTAATAGCATTTGGTAAATGCCCTGACATTTTTGCAGCTTTTGTATAATCTCTTTTAGAATATGGAAATATATGTAAAAAGCTCAATTTCATATCTTTAATATTTTTCACTGTATTTTCAAATTCCTCTTCACTTTCTTGAGGAAATCCAACTATGACATCACTTGAAATACTAATTTCAGGCATTAATGAACGAATATAATTTACTCTTTCTTTAAACCATTCAACATCATATGGTCGATTCATATTTTTCAATACTGTATTATTGGCAGATTGAATTGGAATATGCAAATGACGAGCAATTCTTGGCTCTTGTTGCATAAATTCTAGTAATTCATCCGTAATTTCATTCATCTCAATACTAGAAATACGAATTCTTTCTAACCGCGGAACTTCATTACATAATCGTTTCATTACATGTGTTAAAGTTGTATTTAAGTCTCTTCCATAACGCCCTGTATGAATGCCGCTTAATACAATTTCCTTATGTCCGTTGGCACATAGCGATTTTGCCAATGAAACAACTTCATCTTCAGGTAAAGACCTTTCTGCTCCTCTTGCAAAAGGAATAATACAATAACTGCAAAACTGGTTACAACCATCTTGGATTTTTAAGAAAGCCCTTGTTTGGTGTTCAAAATGATGTACAGGTAGCGCTTCAAAGACTGTTAAAGCGCGAACATCTTCCAATACATTTACTTTTTTTACACCATGTAATGCCTCTTCTATTCGATTCACCAATTCTTTTTTACCAGAACTTCCTATTAAAATATCGACATGTTCCATTTCTAATAATTGTTCTTTTGCAATTTGTGCATAACAACCTACAACAACAATTAATGCATCTTTATTCAATGCTTTTGCTTGATGTATTTTTTGTCTTGATTTGCTTCCTGCTGTATTTGTAACTGCACAAGTATTAATAATATAAACATCTGCTTTATCTTTAAAAGATACCTCTTGATATCCTTTGTCTAATAAAGCACTCTCATAACCCTGTGATTCATATGTATTTACTTTACAACCTAATGTTGCAATTGCAAATGTTGTCATTTATGATCCTCCTTTGCTTTTTTTCTTTCCTTTTTTAATTTATATTTTTTAATTTTCTTTTTTAAACTTTTTCGTACAAGCGAATATTCTATAATTATATGTATAATACTTTCTTCATCATTATTTATCAATGCATATGCTAATTCTTTTTTTACTTCAGCACTTATATCATTACATTTTGGATCTAAAGAATATATAGATACACATTTATCATTTTGATAAATATAAAAACGATTTGTCTTTGCATGATATAAAACATAATCATTTACAGAACAAAAAGCACACACCTCTGCACTACTAAAATTATTT
>JARHZK010000038.1 GCA_029258245.1 Longicatena sp.
GTAATAAAAATACCTTCAAAGTCATAAGACTAAGAAGGATAATGCTACTGTCAGCACTATTACTTTTTTAAATATTCGTATATTTACCCATAAAGACAATATGTTTTCTATAAATGTTAATCTAAAAGTATCCAAAAATGTTTACGAAAGATTTCCCCAGTCTATCGAGTTTCAAGGATACTTTTTGTTATAATTATATCTGTTTTAAGAAGATGTCTATGACAGACTATATTTTAAATCATATGAAAAATATTAAAGAACTTTCGCTATTAAGCGAAGCATATTTGAAAGGAATGATAAAATTTATATAGATAATGATTTAGAATTATCTAAAAAATTTAAATGTAGAAAAGATTATTCATTTACCGAAAGATTTGGAATTTAACCTGGTCAATAAATACAATTTGATATGAAGGAAAATCAAAAACTAATTGATTGTAATGGAAGTGAAATAACTATTAATATAGCTGCTATAACCATTGGATATTCTAGATATAATAGGAGAAAAATTATTATTGATAAAGATATGGATACATTGATTGCATTTCTTGCGGAGTGTTTTAAAACGATCGGTGGTTCTCCTAAGGAACTTGTCATAGATAATCTAAGACAGGTTGTTACCAAATTAAGATATAAGGATAATTCTGCAATATTCAATAATAAATTTGAATAGTGAAAAAAGAGATAAATGGCTTATCCAATTAGCCTTTTTATTTTAGGCAGAGTTGTTATTCATTTATGTGAACATAGTAATTCTCTATGTGAAATCAACAATTGGCTTTTTAGGCATTATCGTTGGTGGTATTGCTGCTATTACTATTATTTATTTCTTTATTGTATTCTTTGTTTTAATGTGGAGAGGACATCAGTTCAAAAAATGAATAACGATATTGTAAAAGAATATCATGAAAACAAAAATGGAGAATTATTTTTAGAAAAACTTCTTGCAATAGATTCGAAACCTAAAGATATGAGATATGAAATCACAGGGTATTTCAATATTGCAACTGCATTTAATGTATTAGGTAAATGAAATGAATGTATTGCTTTGTTTAAACAATTAGAAAAAGTTGCAACAGAAAAAGACAGTGAATATATTCAAAATAGCATTAAATTTGTGTAAGAACAGCTAGAAAAATAATATTGATTAAGTGGTAGGGTAAAGTTAAAGGAGTGATTAGACAATGACAATTCTTATTTATTTTTTAACAATAGTATCTGGTGTAGTATGTTTTGTAAGTATGAAAAAGAAACGCTATAGAGTTATGCCACTTATTTGTTTGATTATGTTTATTTGTTTCATTGGCTGTGGAATTGTTTCTATCTTGTCTTTAACTTTACCATATGGTGATATTTTAGTTTATCCATTGGGAGCAAGTATATTTGGTTTGGTATTTATTTTGGTTGGGGTGAATGATCTATATTCGTTATTGCGTTGTAGAGAAAAAGTGGATGGTGTATATTGTGGCTATAATACATATTATGGTGGCAATGGCATTTCTATACAATCTCCAATATTTGAATATACATATAACGAAACTTATTATCGCGAGCAAACAGCACAAAATATATCCCATAAACGATTAAATAGGAGTATGATACAAGGAAGTGTATATAGCATATATATTGATCCAAAACACCCAGCAGTATTTATTCTGGCTAAAAAAATTAGAATAGGAACAATAGTTTCGATAATATTAGGGTTATTCATATTTACGTATGGAATCGATTTACT
>JARHZK010000040.1 GCA_029258245.1 Longicatena sp.
TTTGCTTGTACACTTAATGTTAATGAACTATTAATACAAGTGCTAAGCAACATTGCACATACCACTAACATTTTCATGTGTTTTGAAATATTAATTTTCATATTTTCCCTCCTATCATAAAGATAATTATAACACTTCATGGAAGCGTTTACCATATATTTCACATATTTTAGTTAAATATTTTCAATATTTAACTAAAAATAGAAATAATATTTCATAATTATACTTTATTTTTAATCCCTATAAAAAAAGATGAAACCTATAAATAGGAATCATCTCTTTCATACAAAATAGCATATGTTTTATAAAACTTTTATAACTTATAATCTATTTAGATGTTTTTCTTTTTTTTGATAATGCAATGATCATACCACAACAACTTAATAAAGCAGTCCATAATACAATCGTATTGTTTGAAACTCCCGTTGATGGTGTTTCATCATCTTTTTGATCACTTTCATTTGGTCTTGAAGGAAGTTCTGGTTTATTTGGAGTTAAATCTTCCTTTTCCTTTAATGCATTCATAGCTGAAATCAATGCATCTTTTGCAGAATCAACTTCTTTTTGAGTTACATCTTTTTTAGCACTTACTTCTTTTGCTTTTTCTAATGCCTCTATGTAAGCTTTCCAACTTTCACTTGTATATGCATCTTTACCTTTGCTAGGTTCTTTTGCAATTGCATCATTCAATTGATCTTTATTAATTATTGGTTTACTAGGTTCAATTGGAGTAACATCTGGGTTTTCTTCTAACTTATTAAAAGCATTAACTAAAGCTTTTGTAGCTAAATCTACTTCTTCTTGTGTTGCGTTCATTTTTGAATTAATATTTTTAGCATTTTCTAAAGCTTCTTTATAAGCATTCCAACTTTCACTTGTATATGCTTTTTCATCTTTAGCAGGTGTTTTAGCAATTGCAGCTTGTAATGCATCTTTATCTGCTAATTTTAATTTTTCATCTCTAAATGTAATAATTTCTGAAAGATTAACTTTTTCTCCATTATTCCAAGAAATTTTGATTTCTAATACATAATCTGCATCAATTGCTACTTCATTTAATGATTTATTTAATGTTCCAATATGAACCCATTTTCTATTTCCATTTTTTTCAATGAATGCTTCAACATTTGCATTACTAATTGATTTTTGTAAAATATTAATACGATTTATATTCAAATTTTCTGAAAGTGTATAAGTTATACTTCCTGATTTATTAGTAGATGGTTTATAAGATGTCGTAAGACTTCCATCAAACATTTTTTGTGGAGTATATCCTTGTTGTTCAATTTCAGTAGCATGGAATGTTGGATCATTAATTACTGGAACGTATTCTCCATCATTAATCATTATTTCATTGAATAATACCGCACGGTTACGATTTGCTGCTGTCATATAAATTCGAATATAGTGTGCTTTTGTTGGATTAACTGTACCTGAAACAGACACTTTATTAGGATATTTGCTGCTTGCTTTATATCCTGCATCAGAGTTGATACATGTAATATTTGCATCGCCTGTATTTTCTTTTCCATCACCAATTTTTACAACTGTTGTCCAATCTTTTAAATTCGAAGAAATTTGAATATCGGCATCTCGAATATAGTTTACTGCTCCATCTTGTGCAAATAATTCTAATTTTTTAATCGTACGTTCTTGTCCCAAATCATATATAATGTATTGTCCTTTTTGAGGTAAATCTGCAAACTCAGTAGTTGTTTCTACATTTCCATCAAAAGCAGCTCCATTATTTCTAGAGTCTTCATTTACTCCCCAACTTGAGTTAATACCAATCGTTGAATCATGTAAAAATGGTCCACTAATTTCATTTGAATTTACTACGAAGTTTTTAACTTCAATAGTTGCTGTAGCACCTTTATTAATGTATCGAATATAGCGTGCATCTAATTTACTTACTTCTTTAAGATCTTTAATATCAATCCAATCCAATGCATTTTTAGAAACTTGTAATTGAATTGTATTTCCTTTTATAACGTCTGCTTCAATTGAACTTAAATCTTTAATACGTTTTAAATCCAAACCAATATATTGATTTTTTTCTAAAGTAACGACTTGATTTGCAACTAATTCACAACGAGCTTCTTCATATCTTGATTTAATAGGAGATTTTGTATTTGTATAAATATTCTTTGTAGTAGCTGGTTTTAATGATCCTGCTTTTTCAACAACATTAAAATCATATAGTTTCCACCACCATCCAACTTTGTTACCATTTTGTAGAGATAATTTAGTATTTCTTACTCGAACTGCTTTTGCAACAACTGGTTGTTCAAGTGTTAGAGTTACTTGTGCATCTCCTTCATAAGTTTTTAAAGTAGTCCAATTTGTTTTTCCATCTGCACTATATTCAATCGCATACTGATATAACTTATCTGTTCCATTATCTTGTTTTAATTGAATTTTTTCAATTGTTTTTGGATTTGAGAAATTCAATGTAACCGTCGCATCTTTTGGAATAAAATCTCTATGTGTTCCTCTATTTGCTTCATCTTCTGATAAATGAACAAAACTTCCTTTATTATCGTCAATAATATCCGTTAATTTATTAGCACGTACCATCAATTTATCTAAAGTAATTGTTGTTTTATTTTCAATCTCTTCTTGTTCTTCTGGATTTACAACAATATCCTTCACACCTAACCATTTGTTAGAAACATCTTCTGTAGCGGTTAAACGAATACCTTTAACATTTTTCAAATTTAAATTCGTTTCTTCTACATTTGCAGTAGATGAATAGATTTTACTAGTAACATCTTTCCATTCATTTCCATCAACTGTATATTCTAATTTAGCCTTTGTAAATGTATCTGCTGGATTGTCTTTTTGACCCATTCTGAAAATTACATGATCGATGTCCACAGGTTTAGTATAAGAAACACCTACATAAGTACCTTTTGAAATACTTGATGGAGTTTTATAAATAATTTGTGTATTTGGATCGTTATCCAACACATTTTTGATATTTCCATCTGGTGTGTCTTCACGATTTGTAATATATTTCACTAATTGTTTATTTGGATTAATCAATAAACTAACTTTTTCAGATAAAAGTTGATCCATCTTATTCATAAATGGTGTAATATACAATCTTCCAACCATTGCTTTTTCATAATGATCAATATATTTAAATTTATGTGTTTTCGATTTTTCAACGCTTTCTTGTCCTTTTAAATAAGCTTCCACAATCAATGAATTTTCTTGTTGGTTTTCCATTGCAATTACAGAGTCTAAAAAAGATAAAATTGCACTTGTTGTATCATCCCAACAATCAATCCAATAAATAATTTGACCTAAAGTTCTTTGATTACCAGTAAATGCACGATAATCTTTTGCAGCTTGTTGTAATTTTACAAATTCTGCTTTTAAAGCAGTAGCCTGTTCTAAAACTGGTTTACCTGCTTCAAAATCCTTAGTAAATTGTTTTAATTGCTCTTTAATTTCAACTGATTCATCATTTCCAATTTGTCTAGAATTCATCATATGCTTACTTAGTTCACGATAAGCACTAGAACCTTTTGTATCCTCGATTGTTCCATGATCAATGTAGTTAAATGAATCATGCCATACTGTATCATATTTAGATGCTGTATCCCAAATATTCCATGCGTAATCTGCGTTTGTAAATAAACCAGCTTTACTTGGTTCTGATTGTTGCATAGGATTTAATACAATTCCATTTACTGTATTTGGATTCACATTTGGTTTTAATACAGCTTCTGCACCACCCATAATTAATGAGTCTTTTGTATTATCACTACATGGCCAGTTAATCCACATATACGCTGGACGGTTCATACTATTGAAGAAAGAATCGTTGAAAGAAGGCCCCACTTCTCCCCAAACTCTTCCTCCTGTTTGAATGATACTTACAGAGTCTGGTAATTTCTTTAATGTCTGCATTTCCCCTGATGTTCCCCATCCCATATAATCATGTGGACAGAAAATTAAATCTGTTTTTAATCCAGGTACTGTAGCAGCTTTTTCTTTCATCCAGTTTGTCATATCATTCATTAATCGAACATAGTTTTCAGCATTATTTCCTGGTACACCTGCATCATCAGCAAGAATTGCAAACTGTTTCACACCAACTCCCATTAATTGTTCAAATTTTTTCTTAATAATAGCAATATCATTTTCATAATTTGAATCAAATCTTACGGGTTGATTCATAAATGTATGTAATGCATATACATAATAACATTTACTTCTGTTTCCAGCTTCTGCTAAATTTTTAATAGCTGCTAATTCATCATCCGTATATAAATCTCTCCAACGTGCATTATGTTTTGGATCATCTTTAGGAGCATAAATATATTGATTTAATTTATAGTCTCCTCCAAATTTCATTAAATCTGCACGATCTTCGTTTGACCATGGATTTCCATAATATCCCTCAATAAATCCACGTGCTTTTACATCTGCATAATCTCGAATTGTCAATTCAGTTACTTTATTATCATTTACTTGTGTAAAAATATGTTTTAAAGATGTAACCGCATGGAATGCTGCATCTGTGTCTTTTGCTAAAATAGCAATTGTATTTCCTTTTATATCTAAAATTGATGCATCATATTTAGTAAAATCAAAATTTCCGACCAAATTGTTTTCTTTAAAATAACGATTTACTATTCCTTCCTGTCCATGAATACCTACAAGTACATTTGTTTCATTTTCTACAACAGCATTTGTCTCATTTACTGCTTTGTTCAACATTGCAAATACATCTTTTACATGTTGTTTTGTATACTGATCAATATTCTGCTCATAAACGACATTGACTTTATCAGATACTGTTAAAGTCTTATTTCCATACTCAACATTTTGTGGTGTTGGATAAATCGTATAGGTAGCTTTTTCAGCCGCTTTCACTACAAAACCATAATTAAAAGATGATGCAACCATTGCTAATGCAATAAAAATAGTTGTAATCTTTTTCCATGTTGTTTTCATGAAAAACCTCCCTTTCTACTTGTGTTTAAAACCGTTTACTGAAAACGCTTTATAAACAACCTTTATTATTCTAGTTCAAATATATAAATAATTCAATATATAATTCAAAATAAAAAGTATAGAATTTCTCCTATACTCAGATTATTGATAAAGTAGCATTTCGAAAGAATTACTGCTTTTCTTTTTGATATTTTTTCTATTTATTTGAATATGTATGAATTTTATCCTGTTTTTGATGGTGCTTAATAGAGATTCCCATCTCCATTTTACCATTCTTTTTAAACTATGGCTTGCAAAAATGATCAGCACTTGATACAGATTCAGACTTTTGAAAAATAAGTAAGTAGTCTGACAAGAGAATTTATCATTCTCTTTTTATTCCAATATTAATGCCCTGAAGGCTTATGATCTAAAATTTCATGTTCTATTGTAAGATCCGCAATAATTAAGCGAATTAATATCAAACCTAACGGAATTAAAGCAATCCAGATGGATTTTTCTTGTAATAAATCACACACATAAGTTAAAAGAAATCCACCAATAATAAAACTAATTAACATTCCTAAATGCACTAGACCTCTTTCCAATGCAGCACGATCTTTTTTACGAATAACCTTTGTAATCGCAATTCCCACTTGTCTTACATGATTTGTACAAAATGTTGTTGCCATAGGAATACCCTCAGCTTGACGAAACGTATTATATTGCATCGATGCTAAAAAATTAATCATAATTTGTACCACTTGATGTGGAATTGTTAAAGGCATAAAACCTACAATCAATAATGTGAAAAACTCGATCACAATTAGCCATGTATCCCATCGTAAAAAACCGTATTTTTTTACTGGAGAAGGCAATGCCTCTGAAACAATCGTTCCCATCAAATATGCTGAAATTGGTATTAAATAATAAAGTGCGTGGCTCCAATTTCCTTTTCCAAACGCAATAGACATAATCACGATATTAGCAGTTTGCGCATTACAAAATACTCCACCACGTACATTAAATGTATACGCCCCCATCATTCCAGCATTCATCATCAATAGTAAATAAATTACTTTATGTTCACATATTAAATACTCGTTTTCCTCTTTACTTTCCACTTTTCTCACCTAGATTTTCTTTTTAAGTATAGGATTCAATGCTATAAATGTCAAATTTAAATAAAAATTTTTATCCAATAATTAACTATAACAATCCAAAATGTTGCAATGCATGTAATATTCCATCCTGATCAACATCATCCGTAATATAATCAGAAATTTCTTTTACTTCATCAAACGCATTCCCCATCGCAACTCCAATCTTAGAAAACTTGAGCATATCAATATCATTTTCCCCATCACCAAAAGACATTATTTCATCTTGTTTTATATTGAATTTATTTAAAAAATACTTCATTCCTTCTACTTTTCCACCCTGTTCTGAAATAATATCTACTCCATAAGGATTCCATCTAGCAAATTTACATCCTTTTGGTATTTCATGTTTCATTTTCTTTTCTTCCTCTTTATCAATAAACATAGTTGCTTGAAAAATCTCTTTTTCTCTATATATGTCCACTAGTGGCAATGGCGTATTTATTTGTTTTTGTACATAACTTACTCGTTCATCACAAAAATTTATATAGAACTTTTCATTTTCAACCAATACCATTGGAAATTCCTTATTTGAAAATATTTTAATTAACTCTTCTTGTATTTCTTTGGGAAAAGGATTTCCATATACATACTCTTTATTTTCATTTAAACACACATGTCCATTTAATGTAATATACCCATCAAACATAATATCCTTTACTGGTAATTCTAGTAATTCATTTTTATGTCTTCCAGATGATATAAATATTTTAATTCCCTTTTCTCTTAATCTATTTAAACTATTTCTTGTTGATTTTGGAACATCACTTAATTGATGTGCGATTAAAGTACCATCCACATCAAAAAATATTGCTTTAATCATAATTTATCTCCATTATTCTTAATATAAAATTCTAATCTATACCAATAGTATACCATTAATTATTGCGTTTCATTAAATTTATTCGAATAATACACATGGATATCTAAATATACATTCAGTCAACAATTATAAATAGACAATCAATTTTTTATTCAAAGTTTTTATTCCCTATATAATATGATATAATACCACAGGATAAATACTTCACTATGAAATATAAATCACCTCAAACTTTGTAGTATAAATAAATATAAATAACTTAGGAGGAACTATGACACAATATAAAAATAATAATACATTTTACTTTGAAATCACCAAAAAAATTCCTGGGAAGCTAGGTCGTGCCGGCATCATCCATACTCCTCATGGAGATATTAAAACTCCTGCTTTTATGTGTGTAGGAACAAAAGGAGAAGTACGATTTTTATCTATGGATGACTTACGTAGCATTCAAGCTCAAGCAATGCTAAGTAATGGATATCATTTACGTAATACTTCTTATGAAATTGCTGAAAATGGTGGACTTTCTTCTTGGTCAAAATGGAATGGACCAACATTAACAGATTCTGGAGGATTCCAAGTAATGTCATTAGGATCCGGACTTGGAAAAGTTGTTAGTATGGATCGAGAAAAAGAAGTAATTAATACTGAAAAAAAAGATAGACTAGCTATTGTAACTGAAGATGGAGTTAATTTTCATGATCCATTTACAGATCAAGATGACTTTATTGGTCCAGAAGAATCTATGCAAATACAATGTCGAATTGGAGCAGATATCCATATGGCATATGATGAGCTTACTTCTTTAGCAGACAGTTATGATTACAATGTTGAAGCTTTGGCACGCACTGAACGTTGGGCTTTACGTAGTATCGAAGAACACCAAAAACATTGTGATGATTTAGGGTATCATCAGTCTTTATATGGTGTTATCCAAGGTGGACGTTGGGAAGACTTACGACGCTCTACCTGCAAAAAATTTGCAAAAATGGATTTTGACGGTTATGGATTAGGAGGAGCATTTTTAAAAGAAAATTTGGGGGAAATCTTACGTTGGTGTAACGAGGAACTACCAGAAAATAAACCTAGACACCTTCTTGGTCTATCACATCCCGATGATATTTTAATAGGAGCCGAAATGGGAGCAGATACGTTTGACTGCGTCGCTCCTACCAGAGAAGCACGACATGGAAGAATTTACACAAAACATGGTTATTTCAGTATTACCAAAGGACAATGGGAAAACAGTGATGAACTCTTAGATGAAGGATGCGATTGTCCTACTTGTCAAGCTGGATGGACACGAGGAAAACTACGTGCATTACTAAAATCAACCAACCAAGAAGACAAACACTTATATTATCGATTGGCCTCTATGCATAATCTACGTTTTATTATCCGATTAACTGAAGAAATTCAACAAGCAATTCATAATGATACCTTCGAAGAATATAAAGAAAACTTTTTAAAAAATTACTATAACAAATAATATCATTGACTATAAGATACTAAGTTAAATTTAAGGAGATAGGCTAAACATAACCTATCTCCTTTACTAATTTATGATTCTTCTACCACATATAAAAAGATGATTTCTGTAACTCTACAAAAATCATCTTTTATAAATTTCACTTAATAAATAATATATTATCTTTGTGCTTTTCTTTTTCTATCAACCATAGAAATAACACTAGCGCCAGCACCTAATAACAATGTCCACAATAAAGTTGTACTCACTGAAACACCTGTATTAGGTGATTTATTATTGTCAACTTCATCCTTATGTGATACTTCTGGTTTTTCCATATGGGAACCATCTTCTCCTGGTTTATCTCCGTTTGGTTTATTTCCATTTGGTTTATCTCCATCTGGTGTATTTCCATCTGGTGTATTTCCATCTGGTGTATTTCCATC
>JARHZK010000162.1 GCA_029258245.1 Longicatena sp.
CACTCAAGGAAGGAGTGTATACTATATGCTAAATGAAAATATCAAAGCGATCAGAAAATCGAAAGGTCTTTCGCAGGAAGAACTTGCAATTAAGTTAAATGTAGTTCGTCAAACAATTTCGAAATGGGAACAAGGTCGATCAGTTCCTGATTCTGATATGCTAATTTCCATATCAGAAGTGCTTGATACACCTGTTAGTACTTTGTTAGGAGAAACTATTACAGAGACAACACCAAATGATTTGAAATCTATTTGCGAAAAACTTGAGGTGATTAACTTTCAACTTGTGCAAAAGAAAGTAACAAGGCAAAAAATACTTCATTGGTGTTTTATTTCACTATGTGCGATTATTGTGATTATTTTTGCTATCTTAGTTGTTTTAAATAGTATCTATTTAGGGTGGGATTACAGTAATCCAGAAACTGCAGTGATTGGTGTAGGTCTTCATTCATTTGAGTGGTTATTTGTTAGGGTAGCACCTTTTGCTTTAATTGGAGGAATAATTGGAGCATTCATGACACGTAAAAAAGGATAAGCAATACATGTAAATGTCAGATATGTCCCTTAATAATTATCAAGTAATGAAATGCAACTCTTAAAGGGGTTGCGTTTTTTCTATCTATTATAATGAAAATTAAGATTTAATAATCTTAGTTTTCACAAGTGAATTAACGAGCAGTATAATTATAAAGAAATTAGCAGAGCAGTAATTATTTTAAATAGAGTTAGTATCTAATTTAATAAAAAAATTAGTGTTTAAAACTAAGGGGAATTTGTAAAAATAGTTGCAAATAGACTTATATCAAAGTATTAGAAAAGTTTTATTTCATAATATTTTTTAGGAATTGATAAGTGAAAAAAATACCTTGTTTCGATTTTCTAAGGGTTATTTGTGTGTTTAATTCTTGCAGGGAGTGTGTCAACAAATTCACTGAAGTCATTTCTATTTTTAATTTACCATTTAATGATATAAAACTTCTTATTCTTTTCATATACTTTTGTTTAAATAGCTAATCATTTATTATTTTATTATATAGATATAATGAGATATCGTATATGTTTGAAAATATATTACTACTATTTAATTGATGACGAATATTAACTAGTAATAAAAAACTAAATTGATTTGAAGAATAATTTGATACAACAAAACATAATGTAAAAAAGTTAGAATTAAATAATCACTTAAATATCCTGCAGTAGAATTGTTGTTGATCCAAGGAGAAATAATTTTGCAAAATAGTTATGAATTTTCAGATTAAGTATATGGAACTAATAACATGAAAAGTCATAGCTCTTTCTTGAACTTCAACTCATAATCATATGGAAATCTCTATTAAATAAATTTATTTCTGTTTTTGTGTTTTCTATTATAAAAAATATATAATAATACTTTTTAATTAATGATAAGTAAACTTGTCAAAATGTAAAGTTATGTTATAATGATTTTGGAGGAAATGATATGGAAAGAAATGATCTATTAGAAAAATTTAAACATGATAATGAGAATGGTGATGAACGTATCATTTATATGAAAGAAAGATGTTATACTTATACATTTCGAGTTATCGTAATTAGTTGCTTGGCTCTTATGGTTGTTGAAGATTTAGCTGATATAACTTTACCACTTGAAGTTGGTGTTGTTTTTGTTTTTGTAATGGGTGTTCACTCATTCTTTAGTTTTATTTGGCTTAAACAAAAATTTAGCTTGTTTATTTTATTATTAGCAATTCTTGCTGTTGTAGGTTTTATCTTTCATTCTTATACAGGTAGTTATTTAATATGAATGAAATAAATTTAAAGAATCGTTTAAAAGTTGCAAGAGCTGAAAAGAATTTATCACAAACAGATTTAGCATCAATGATCGGTGTATCGCGACAAACTATATCATCCATCGAAACTGGACAATTTTGTCCAACAGCAAAGCTTGCCGCAATTTTATGTGTAGCTTTAGATAAAAAATTTGAAGAATTATTTTATTTGGAATAATATAACGAATGTTATTTTTTTGAAAATAGGAAATTAAACTTATTACGTTATGATGAGGTATGTATATGGAAAAAAGAAGAAAATCATTAATCATTAATATTTGTTGGAAACCATTTTTTGTAGCGATGATAACAGGAATTTTAGCTATGAAAAATCCTGACAATAGTATATTAATTGGATTTGCAATGGGAGCTGCAGGTGCACTTGCATGTTATTTAGATATTAGACGTCTTTTACAAGAAAAAGACTAAATTCTATAATCAATAAAAATCGAATAAGTAAGATGTTTATAATATTTCTTAAAAAATTATAAGTAATGAAATGCAACTTTTAAGGGAGTTGTATTTTTTTATCTATTATAATGAAAATCAAGATTGAATAATATTAGTTTTTACAAGCAAGGTTATGAGAAACATGATTACAAAGAAATTAATAGAGTGATAATCACTAAAAAAGAATTAGCTATTGATTCGATGTGAATATAAGTGGTTAAAATTAGTATAAAACTACTAGGAGATATATAAAACAGGAAAATTCTATTTTATCAAGGATAAAGGTTTTTAAATGTTGATAGGAGAACGAAAAAGTACTTTGTTTTTTTATAGAGAATAGAAAAGGAATGACTATATGATTTGATAATGATATAATTGTGAATATAATAACAATTGAGAGGTATGGTTATGGATGAAAAAATTATAAAAAGTAAAAAAATTGTAAAAATTATCGGTATTATAGATGTTATTGTTTTTTCATTAATGGCAATTTTGCTCATTTTAATGGATAATTTCTTTGCATCCTTATTTTTTGTTCCGTTTATTGTATTAGGAGTTGTATTAATTGTTGCATATAAAAGACAGAGAATTATTCTTGAAGAAGATCAATTAATTTTGTGTCATTTAATCAAGAAGAAACAACAAATTAAGTATAAAGATATTCGTTGTTTACTTTTTATTCCATTAAATAATAAAACTCAAATGGCTTTGATTGATCAAGGCTACAATCGATTAATTACGCTAGATGCAACATTTACTGACTTTGATTTGCTATTTGAAATGTTATATAAAAAAAATATTAAGATTTTAGATTTTGGTGAAATGGTAGAGAAAAATAAAGATGTTTCGAAATATTTAAAGGCGCTAAATATAATTGAGAGAAACTATTATAAAACAATTGATACCGAAAAAAAGACACTTTTGAATATGTCAAATAAAAAGACTAGTTCCGATATTAAGAAAACAAAAACATTTTTAAAGATTGTTCGTTGGATTTTAATCTTATTAAATTTAGTTGCTTTTTTATTACGCGGAAAAAAGATGATCCTTGTCTTAATTGCTATAATATTAATTTCATATGCTATCTATATTAAGTATTATCCATACCTGTATATTGAAACTAGAAGTAAAAAGGGTCAAAAACAAGCTTTTCAGATGCCTTTTATGGGGGCATCGATAGCATTACTTTTATGCGTGAGTATGACGAATATATATAATTATGATTTTAGTCAATTCATGATAATCACAATAGGTATTACAGTTCTACTTGCTATCCCCTATATTATCAAATCCATTCGTATAACAGTTCCTCAAGGATTAGGTCGTAAGATTTCAGTTTTTTTGATGTTATTTGTGATTGCCTTTTCAATTGCATTTCCGCTAAATTATGTATTTACGTTTGATCGACCAACACATGAAATGATTATAGTTACAAATAAACGTGAGGGTTCAGGAAAAACTAGAGATCATTATGTATATGGAAAATGGAATGGGAAAGAAGAACGCTTTTCTGTATCAAGTAATGAGTATGATAAGACGTCGATTGGCGATCGAAAAAGAGTTTGTATAAAACAAAGTATTCTTGGATTAAAATACTATACGATTCACAAATAAAATTTATTTTTTCTTTTATAGATGCTATAGGATAAATAAGAGGATGTATAAAGTATAGAGAGGAATGTAGAGTATGAAACGTATTATTATAGAAGAATGTATTGTTTTGCTAATTGTTTTATTCTTATTTTGTGTTTTGGTATATTTTATATTTATTAAGAAAGGAATTTTTCCAAGTAAACAAGAATATTTAAATAGAAAAGACTTATCTAAAGAAAAAATACAAACATGTTTGAAAATTAAAAAATATTTTGAAATTCCATTCTTAGTAGTTTTAACAGCTATTTTTGTAGTGGGATTTGCAGCTTCAATCTTATTTTTACAAGATATTAAATATGTGATATCTGGTGATTATCCACAATTTTCAGGTGAAATTATAACAGAGATAAATACAAAAAATAAAAGAACAGATCGAGACCATTTTACGTTAGATGATGGGAAACAAAAATTAGAAATTTTAGCTTTTAGTGATGGATATCGCAAAGGTGATCATGTTACAGTAAGATATTTACCGCATATTAAAATAGGTGTCATTTTAGACACAGAATGTGATGAGGAATGATTTATAAACAAACAAATCATTAACCTTAATGTAGTTTTGCTATTTTATCTATACTGCTGTTTAAAATTATTAGTAAAATCTTAAATCAATCATGATAGAATCATATTTTTTTACAAGATAATAATAAAAGTAATTATATATAAATTTGGGAATACTTGGGGAATAGCAATAAGCGTGATCTATCCATCGATTTACTAGACACATTTTTCTTCTTTATTGAAATTACGATATTAATTATGTTTGTTCAAATAATTATAAATTTAACTAGATATTATATTTGAAAATGTAAGATGATAAAGTCTTTTGAAATAGATTGCTCAACTGCTCCATATAACAAGCTATTTAAAAATGATTATATGTGTTGACTTTTGAATAAAAAGTAAATGCAATATCTATACAAAAGTTATAGAGGTGATTGCTGTGCTTGATAAAATTATTTACGATGAAATGAAAAAAATAAGGAGGACTTAAATATGAAAAAACTTAGTTTAATATTTGCTACTTTATCAATTATTTTAACAAATGTTATGGTTGCAGTAATCGCATAAAATTATGCACGAATTGAGATGTGTATAAAATATAGTGGATGTAGTGCACCAGCAAGTAATGCTTTTGTATATGCGATTCCTTTTGGAATTGCCATTATAGCTTGTGTAGTATTAGCGATTCGTTTAAAAAATAAATAAATCACTCTAGAAGAAATTCTAGAGTTTTTTAATTGTGACTTTATTGGTATTTTATGTAATGAATTGACTTTTCAACAGGAAAAGCGTTTAATTATATACTATAAAAAAGGATGGTTTAGAACATGAAGATTACAAAGAAAGAAATATTCACAATTCCTAATATTATGGGTTATATTCGTATTTTGCTAATTCCTGTTTTTTGTAGTTTTTATTTACAAGAAAATTATATATGGGCTAGTATTATTGTATTCGTATCGAGTGTTTCGGATTTGTTGGATGGTAAGATTGCACGACGTTTTCATATGGTTACTGATCTAGGTAAAATAATTGATCCAGTTGCCGATAAATTAACACATGTAGCACTTGCGATTTGTCTTGCGATTCATTATCCATGGATGCGCTATTTATTTGTATTCATGATAATGAAAGAAACTTATATGGCAATTATGGGAATCATCTTAATAAAAAAAGGGGAACATATTACTGGTGCGTTATGGTGTGGAAAAGTATGTACTACTATTTTATTTATAGGAATGTTGATATTATTCTTATTTCCTAATTTATCAACTACCTTTGTTCATTTATTGATTTGTATAATGGCTATTTCTATGATGTATTCTTTATGTCGTTATATCTATATTCATTATCATATATTAAAAAGATTGAGAGAGAATCAACGATAAAAACGATTTTGTCGTTTTGAGGTAAAATTCGCTTATTAGTTATTCAATTAAAGAGATTTTTTTTAGTGTTTTCATAATTGTTACGACAAAACATAATTATAGAAAAATAAAATTTACGCGGCATATAGGATATGAGATAACTTTTCTGTTAGTAAGATACAACATGGTTATTTTTTTCTGCTTGATAATGCATTATTTTATAGAACATGAATTGTCACGATTCTGTTGCGTAGCAATATTTACACTCTTGAACATTCAAGGAAACAGATATCAGAAAAGTAATGACTATATTTTGATAAATTGAAATTAGTAAGAATTATGGATGGTAGGAGAAAAATGTATGGACGGAATCACTGCGTACTTGTACATAGAAACTTTATTTTTATCTCTTTTTACAATATGGTTTTTACGTAAAATAAAAAAAAGATGGATTTGCTGGGAAAAAATTGTACTAGATATGAGAGAATTTATAAAAAGAAATGAAAAAAAAGAATAAATATGATTTTGAAGGGAATTGTTGTAGTTTTTTTAATCCTTTCATTTGTAGATGTAGTAATTCCTGCTGTGCAGGAATTTCCTAGTGTGATATCTAAGAAGTATCTTGAAGTGGAGGGAACAGTAACAGAATGGAATTATAGTGATGAAGCGAAATCAGAAATAAGAGTCATTGGAATTACGGATAACAAAACAAACAAAGAAATATTTGTAACTGTTTATAGTAAAGGAATACACAAGGGAGAAAATTTAAAAGTAAAGTATTTGCCACATAGTAAATACGGAAAGATTGAGGAGAATAAGTGATGAAAATAATAGGGTTATTTTTTATGACAATCGTATTTGGAATCATATCTATGGTAACAAGCAAAAAGTATAAATCACAAGGGGAATTAAATGAATTATGCTTTCCGCTTGTATTTTCTAAAATTTTATATGGCTGTTTCATAATTTCTATGATATGCTCAGCAGTTATTATATATTTGTATCAAGATACTAGTATCGCTGTTTTATTTTTGCTCATGGGAATTAGTAGTGCTTTTACTGCATGGGGAATCAGTAAATATAGGATAATTATAGAAGAACAGGAATTGACTGTTATTTATCCTATGAAGAAAAGAAAGATTTCTATTTCAAAAATCGAATATATTGAAATCAATACAAACGGTAGTATGAAACTTATAATAAGGAATGAGAAAAAAATAGGGTTAGATGCAATGTTAATAGGAATTGAGCCTTTCATAGAATATATGAAAAAAAATGGTGTACCTATACGAGAGAATAAAGAAATTGATTAAACAGATGAAAGAAGTTTATGGCAAGTAAATATTAAGCTGTTTATTATCTAATAAAGGGGTATAAAAACAGGCGACAATATCCATGCCTAAGCAAAAAATTGTATTTACAATACAAAATTACATTTTACATGGTGTAAAATAGATTCTTTCATACACAAAGTGAATTTACATTTACTGAGTATATTACTTGTTGGTATTTTATGTCGGTAATAATTGCATCCATTTGTATGTATTATGATTAATTAGCTTTTGATTATAGGTATGTATTTCTAATTTGTAGATTTAAAGATTTGACTAAGTAAGGATATTAAAAAAATGAAGACTATGGCAATGAAATTATGTGTCATAGTTTTTTTATTAAATCGAATTATTATTTTTTTGAATTAAAGTAAATTTATTTATGAAGTAGGTTTGGAGGTATATTAAATTTTTGGAAGCAGTAGTTCAACTTGACAAAAAAGGCAAAAAGAATATAATTTTTTTATGTTTAATCGGTCATTCGACCGATTAATATTAAATTGATATAAATTTGTTCTAGGAGGGTCCAAATGAAAGAAAATAACGGGTTGATCCATAAAATTGCTTCTTTTATTGTTGATCGAAAATCACTTTTTTTCTTATTGTATGGTTTTGCAATCATATTTAGTTGTTTTTCATTTCAATGGGTAGAGGTTGAAAATGATGTTACTACGTATTTACCATCAGAAACAGAAACAAGACAAGGTCTTACTGTAATGAATGATAATTTTATTACGAAGGCATCGGCTAAAATTATGGTATCGAATATCACCTATCAGCAGGCAGAAGATATCTATGATATGTTAAAAGAAGTAGATGGAGTAGAAATCGTTACTTTTGATCACACGAAGGAACATTTTCGTGATGCAAGTGCTGAATATGATTTGAATTTCAAAGGTGAAGTAGATGATCCAATAAGTGAAAAAGCTATGAAAGAGATAAAGCGAAAATTAAAAGATTATGATACTTCCTATGATACATTAATTGGGTATGATGAGATTGCTGAATTAGATCAAGAAATACAAGTTATTTTAGTGATTGCAGTTGTTATTATCATTGTTGTATTAGTTTTAACATCACGTGCTTATGCGGAAGTACCAGTATTATTACTAACATTTGGGACAGCTGCTATATTAAATAAAGGTACGGATTTTTTGTGTGGAAAAATAAGTTTTATTTCAAATTCGATTGCAATTGTTTTACAGCTTGCTTTAGCAATAGATTATGCGATTATTTTATGTCATCGTTTTAGTGATGAACATGAAACGAAGAATCCAAGAGACGCATGTATTGACGCATTATCAAAGGCAATACCAGAAATTAGTGCATCTAGTTTAACAACAATTAGTGGTTTATTTGCCTTATCTTTTATGCAATTTGGAATTGGAAAAGACATGTCAATTGTATTGATTAAATCTGTTTTATTAAGTTTATTATCCGTGTTTACATTGATGCCAGGATTATTGATGTTGTTTAGTCCTTTAATTGATAAAACAAAACATAAAAAATTATTACCTAATATTACATTATTAGGAAAACTTGCGGTAAAAACGAGATATATTATGCCAGTATTTTTCTTGATTACAATTATTGGAGCTTTCTTTTTATCTAATAATTGTCCATATTGTTATAGTTTTACAGATTTAGAAACAAAAAAAATGTCACAAAGACAAGTCGATCATTTAAAGATTAAAGATACCTTTGGTACAAACAATATGGTTGCTTTAATTGTACCAAGCGGTAATTATCGTGCGGAAAAAGCAATTGTAAATAAATTAAAGGAATATCCAGAAGTCATTGATGTAACAGCATTATCCGCAATGGAAGTATTGGATTATCGTTTAACTGATTCTTTAACTGCTCGTCAATTTTCAGAAATGATTGGATTAGATTATGAAGTAGCAAAAGGTGTATATAGTGCATATGCTTTGGAACAAGATCAATATGGTGAACTGTTAAGTGGTTTAAAAAATTATCAAGTACCATTATTTGATATGTTTGTATTTTTAAAAGATAAAATTCAATCGAAAAATATTTTAATAGATGGGGAAACAAAGGATAAAATGGATGAATTATTTGAACAAATAGATAGCGCCCAAGAACAATTACATAACGATAAATATACACGTATGGCATTATATTTAAATGTTCCAGAAGAAAGTGAGGAAACATTTGATTTCCTTGATCAATTACGAAAAGATGTTGGAAAATATTATAGTAAAGATTACTATGTTGTAGGAAATTCAACTAGTTCTAGAGATTTGGCTTCTTCTTTTTTAGGAGATAATTTATTAATAAGTATTTTATCAGCATTCTTTGTTATTTTAGTATTATTATTCACATTTAAATCAGTTGGATTACCAATTTTATTAATTATTGTAATACAAGGAAGTATTTGGATTAACTTTTCTTTTCCAACCATTATGCATCAACCGTTGTATTTCTTGGGATATTTAATTGTAAATGCAATTCAAATGGGAGCGAATATTGATTATGCAATTGTTATTTCGAATCATTATGAAGATTTGAAAAAACAATTACCACATAAAAAGGCAATTATACAAGCATTGAATGAATCTTTTCCAACGGTATTCACTTCTGGAAGTATTATGGCTGCTGCAGGTTTATTGATTGGAAACTTATCCGCAAATCCAGTTATTTCGGTTATGGGAACGTGTTTAGGAAGAGGAACAATTATATCCATTCTCTTAGTATTATTTATTTTACCTGCTATTTTAGTATTAGGAGATACAATTATTGAAAGAACGAAATTTAAGATTAAGACAATTGAACGTAAGCCACAAGTTATCAATGGTAAATTGAAAGTAAAAGGTCATGTACGTGGATATGTTACAGGTATGGTTGATGCAGATTTTGATGGTGTCGTTAAAGGAGATTTAAATGCGATTGTTACATCTG
This sequence comes from Longicatena sp., assembly GCA_029258245.1. GTDB lineage: Bacteria > Bacillota_I > Bacilli_A > Erysipelotrichales > Erysipelotrichaceae > Longicatena_A. Next base: position 10,036 of record JARHZK010000162.1, read on the forward strand.
GAGAAGTTGAACAAATTGAGGGAGGAATGAATGATGAAGAAACAATTTAGAAACTGGATTCCTTTCTTGTGTTTATGTTTATGTAGTCGTATGTTTTTCCCAATTATGGCAGCAACGAATGTTATTAAAATCTATACGAAAGAAGACTTTATGAAGTTTGCTGAAAGTTGAAAAAATGATGGATATAGTATAGGAAAAGTAGTAACGTTGGAGAAAGATATAGATTTAACAAATCAAAAATTTTATGGAATTCCATCTTTTTCTGGTGAGTTTGATGGAAAAAATCATGTAATTAAAGGGATTCAAATGAATCATAATAGTTCCAATCAAGGATGTTTTCGATATGTTACAAAAGATGGAGTTATTAAGAATCTTAAGATTCAAGGAAAAGTGATACCGGATGGAACACGTAAAAATATTGGTGGAATTGTCGGTAGAAATTGTGGTAGATTGGAGAGTTGTACTTTTATAGGAGAAGTATCCGGAGATGATTTTATAGGTGGAATTGTTGGTGTGAATCAAAATGAAGGAATAATTTCAAATTGTAGAAGCAAAGGCGATGTTCACGGAAATCATTTTGTAGGTGGAATTGCGGGAGAAAATCTAGGTACGATTGAGAAATCGTGGAACGATGCAAAAGTTAATACGACAGAAAAAGAAAATCGTGTATCTTTATCTGAAATTACTACTGCAACAATTCTAAATACGGAAGCTGCTAATATTGTTACTGATATTGGTGGGATTGCTGGTACAAATAATGGAACGGTGAAAAATTGTGGGAATAATGGCACTGTAGGGTATCAACATATGGGATACAATATTGGTGGAATTGTTGGAAGTCATCGTGGATATTTAGCAGAATGCAAAAATAATGGTTCTATTTATGGAAGAAAAGAAGTGGCAGGAATCGCTGGACAAATGGAGCCAATGGCAAAAATCGAATATCAATATGATACCATTCAACTATTAGAACAACATTTTAGAAAAATATCAAATGTAACTCAGAAAGCAACAGAGGATGAAAACGCAAGTAAAGACAATCTTCATCAACAGTTAGATAAAATAAAACATCAAAGTGATATAGCAGTGGAAGCCATTAAACAGTTAGATCCGAAAAAAGGTGAAGATAAGTTAAATAAAGAGACAATAGAAAATGCATATCATACCATTAGTGGTTCGGTAAGTTCTATACAAGGTATTTTTTCATCTTTAGTAGATGCAACAAAGGAAGATACAGAACAACGTTTAAATGTCATTTCTGATATTACAAATGAAGTACAGCATATGTCACAAACAGTTTCGAATGCAAATCAAAATATGGGGGTAAATATTCAAGATATATCAGATGATGATAAAAATGAAGATACTGCTGGTGTGATTGTAAAGTGTGAAAATACAGGAAGTGTTTCTGGTGATTTAAATACGGGCGGAATTACAGGAATTGTTGCCTGGGAAAATGATTTAGATCCAGAAGATGATATACAGTTGTATGGAGATAAGTCTTTGCATATTCAAAGTAATTTAAAAGCAATAATTACACAATGTATCAATCATGGAACGATTACAGCAAAAAAGAAAAATGCAGGTGGAATTGCAGGAAAACTTACATTAGGTTCTATTCAAGAAAGTACGAATACAGGATTAATTGATTCTGAGCATGCGAATTATATAGGTGGAATTAGTGGAGATAGTAATGGATTTATTCGTAATTGTTATGTGAAAAGTGAATTATGTGGAAAAAACAATATTGGTGGAATTGCAGGACGAGCAAATATTGTGACGGATTGTTATAGTATTGTGGATATAAAAAAAGGACAAGAAAAAATGGGTTCTATTCTTGGAGAATATAAAGATGATATTTTATATCCAACTGCAGATTTAAACCGCAATTATTATTTAGAACTTGATCATTCTTATGGGGGAATTGATGGTATTGGATATCAAAATCGAGCACAAGAATTAACATTAGATGAATTATTACAGCAATCTATTCCATCTATATTCAAAGATGTAGAAATTTGCTTTAAGGACAAGGATTCTGTGTTAAAAACAATAACACTTCCCTTAGGAGGTATTGTGGAAGCGAAAGATATTCCAACAATCCCAAATAAAAAAGGTCATATTGCAAAATGGAATAAAAATATTCAAGGTAAAAAAATGTACTTTAATACAACTATCTACAGTAACTATGAGGATGATAAAAATGTAATAGAAAGTACGAATAAAAGAAATAAAAAACCATTGGTATTGTTAGAAGGAGAATTTCAATCAACGAATCAAGTTACGCTAAAAGAATTAAAAAAGTATCCCAACATGGGAAGTGACGATCAAGTTGTAGAAGGTTGGAAGATGCCGAATTTTGAGGAAAAAGTCACAAAGATTCATTTTTTATATCCAAGTAAATATGAATCAAAAAAACTAAAATTAGTTGGAAAAAATAGAAATGGGAAATATATTGATTTACCGATAAAAAAAGATGGAAGTTATTTAGTTTTTGAATATAAAGATATCGAGGAATTATATTTTATAATACAACATGAAAATAAGAAAGTTTTGTATGGATGTGTTGGTTTAGGAATTCTTTTTGTAATAGGATTGGGTATTCGTAAATATAAAAAGAATAAAAAATAAATGAAAATGGGCTGTAATAGTTAAGAATAGCTCGAATCTATAAAATGAAAAAAGTAGGTAATCCTAATGTGAAGGAAAGCCTACTTT
>JARHZK010000164.1 GCA_029258245.1 Longicatena sp.
TTGAATATTAATATTGATAATTCGATTAGAATATATACAACCCAAAATGTGATAATAGCTGGGTCTTTCATGAATGCAATGAAATTCCATTCACGTTTAAAATAATACATTGATAATAACCAAGCAACCGTAAGTTGAATGATCAATAAGCAAATTGCTCTCAATAATAGTTTTTTCATATTACTTATTCTCACTTTATTTAATAATAGCTTTCTGTTTTCATTTCTTTCTATCTTATTCGTTTATCTCTACCACAAAAATATATTAACATATTTGTTTTTTAATAAATATTGAATATTTATTAAAAATAGTTGCAAGAATATAAATTAATTTATTGTACCAAAGGGAAGTTAACTAAAGAAAAATGTAGAAGTTCATACAATAATATAAATTTGTGAATTATCTATGGATGATGCTACTTTTTTAAATAGATATAGGTATTTTGTTACCTTCTGATACCGTTTTGATACCAATAATATTTCTATATGAAATAAATACTTGAATATCATATAATATAGCAAAAATCTAATTATGAAAGAAAACAAATTTGTTAACGTTATTATACAGATTTTCGAGTAGGAATAGAATTATAATTTTAAAAAGTGCCTTAAATAGGCACTTTTTTCGTTATATAGGTGTATCGGGAAAGTTACTTATTTACATCGAGTAAAACATATTTTTATAGGTTTGTTTCATTATCATCTATATTAAATCCACTTTTAATTAAATCACTCTTTATACAGTCAAAATCTGAAGATGGTTTTATGTAAGGGGAATTTAATTTCCATTCTATGTATTGTTCTTTATTTGCTAACCTTTGGGATTTACTTCAAAATATAATGGTTTAGTTTATTTTCTTTTTAAAAATACATTGATAAAAACCTTTATTATAGTTTTTTTATTGACATATTTTCTTTTTGTTGTATTATTGTATTAAGTTATTAATACAATAATACAGAAAGAGGGATTATGATGTTTTTAAAATTATGCAAATATGAATTGAAACGTTCCTATAAAGCATTCTTATTGTACTATGTGATTTTGCTATGTTCTTCATTCTCAGTGTTTAAATCACCATATGGAATGCAATTGTTAGTTATGTTTATTGCAGGACTTTTAGCAGTTACAATTGGAGTGCTGATTGTAATAGGAATAGATTTTTATCAAACAATGTATGGAAGAGAAGCGTATTTAACTCATACACTACCTGTATCTTCGACAGAGTTGATTTTATCAAAGTTTTTAATTGCCGCATTTTGGGTATTAATTAGTATGATCGTATGTGCAATCTCATGTTATTTATTCATAAAAGATATATGTGTTATTTCATTTACAGATTTTTTTAATATGAAATTACTATGTTTGATGGGGATTGAATTTATTATTTTTTTGTTAGAAATAGGATTGAATTTTGCGGTTATAAGTTTATGTCATACAACAATGAAAACAAAACATAAAAAATTTTGGATGATTCTATACTGCATTTCTTTTTCTGATATTGCGTTTAAATTATTTTCTAAAGATCCTATATTTACAAATATATTAATGAATACTGCATATGGAAATCAGGGAAAAAATTATGTATTTAATTATCAAATACAAGCGGAGACTATGTATATTTTTATAATTTTATTGTTTATTGGTATTTTCTTAATTATTACAAAATTATGCATTGATCGTAAGATGGAAATTTAAGGTTAGGAATATAAAATGAAATTTAATGATAATATACCAATTTATTTACAAATCATGGAAGAAATTCAAAGATTAATTATAAACGATACTTATCATTGTAAAGAGAAGATACCTACAGTTCGAGAATTAGCAGTATCCTATGGTGTAAATCCTAATACTGTTCAAAGAGCTTTAAGTGAATTAGAAAGAAAAGGTTTATTAATCAGTGAAAGAACGAGTGGAAGATTCGTTACAGATGATGAAGAACTTATAAGAAAACTGAAAACAGATGTAATGAAAGATAAAGTTAATAAATTTATACAGGAAATATATGAATATGGATTTAAACCAGAAGAGCTACTCGATGAATTAAAGGAGATTTTAGAACATGGAAACACTAGTAGAAGTTAAAGATTTATATAAATCTTATGGAGATACACGTGTGTTAAAAAATATAAATCTACAATTAAAAAAAGGTGCGATTGTAGGATTGTTAGGTCCAAATGGTAGTGGAAAAACAACATTTATAAAAACGTTAACTGGTATATTGAAAAATTATACAGGTGAAGTACGGATTAATGGTTATAAAATTGGAAAAGATACGAAAAAAAACGTATCGTATTTACCTGATCATGAGTATTTTGAAAATCATGTGCAAGTAAAACAAGCGATAGCTATGTTTAAAGATTTGTATGAAGATTTTGATGATGAAAAATGCAAAAACTTGTTATCTAAATTTAAGATTTCAGAAACGGATAAAATAAAATCGATGTCGAAGGGTACAAAAGAAAAATTACAATTAGCACTAGTAATTAGTCGTAATGCAAAATTAATTATTTTAGATGAACCTATTGGTGGTGTGGATCCAGCATCTAGAGAGGTTATCTTAGACACTGTTTTAGAAAATTATAATCCTGAACAAACAATATTGATTGCAACACATTTGATTTCTGAGGTCGAAAAAATATTTAGTGAGGTTATTTTATTAAAAGAGGGAGAAATTGTATTGCATGATGATGTAGAGTCAATTCGTATGTCTACAAATAAATCTATCAATGAATTGTTTATAGATACATTTAAATAAAAATCATATTATTTATGAAGTGAACCTACTTATTTTAACAATTAAAATAAGTATACTATGAATTGATAAATAAGGATTGATTCCTGTAATCAACAGGAGTTAATCCTTTTGATTTTCTTGTGATTCTTTCGTTAAAGTATATTCAAATCCATAAACTAATTTATTCTACATCTTACAGAAAAAATTCTTTATTGGAAAATTATCTAAGCAGTTGCCTTTGCTTGACATTGATTGGATCATTCTTTGTGTTTTCGTAATTTATGATAAGGTTTTATTTGGTATTACCAATCTTAATCACTTTATAACATCAACTCATTTAAATTTTTATGTTTATCAAATATTTTATTAAGCATGTCTAGTATTTGCTTAAAATTAGGTGATTTAGAAATACTAAAGAGATAATTTCTCTATTGTGTATACTAATAATTAGAGCTAAATATAATTTAGATGTAGCAATATGAAATTAAAATACAACGGTTGATTATTTTTTATTGGTGCAGAAGATATCAATGATAGTATTCATTCTTTACTTGTAATTCTAAGATTCTTTGATCTTTTGCTTTAATAATTGTATATAAGAGCGCAGAGTGGAATGATAGAAATCTTGACAGTCGTTCTTTAATGAAGTATGGCTGTAAATATTTTGTTACAGATTAGTGTAGTTTTTCTTGTTATAATCGAAGAAAATGATGGTTAATCGTAAGAAAGTCCAGTGTCTTATGCACAACACTAGTTTATTAGATAAAAATCAAAAGAGAAATATCGTTCTTATAAAGGAGAGTGGATAATTATATAATAAATAGATATTTTCATACAACACATCTTTGTAAAAATGCGACCAATTATCTATTGTAGTTTAATTTTGCATGGAGAAAATAAAATCTTTCACCTATTTTAGATATGCATATAAATGAGATAGCATTATATAATTTGTAGCTAAATCCAAAGATTGAACAAATTCATGATATGTTAGATAATGTGTATGCTAAGTTTCTATCTTTCTGTCGAGATTCAGTATGCAATATCAGCAGTTTTACTTTAGAGGAAGTTTAATAGAACACGAATTATTCAATCGATATAACGTAAGGATAATTGTTATGGTAATTGCATCATGGAAGTATACATTTGTATAGCTTAATTTATAATTTTATATGTTTAGGATTTTAGGTATGTATCGAAAAGGCAAAGTGCCTTTTATTGGTTATTGACATCTAAAGATAACAGTGTTATCTTTAAGTAGGAGGAACTCAATATGAACGGTGATTATCATAGTACACATGAAATGATCATGAAGAATGGTTTAGAAATGTTTTTAGATAACGGCTTTGTGAATACTAGTTTACGTGACTTATGTAAAAAATGTAATGTTACGACAGGTGCTTTTTATAAACATTTTAAAGATAAAGAAGACCTATTTTGTGAAATTGTAAAACCGGTTATGGAAAAGATTGATCAATATTTTATTACGAATGCAAATCGTTTTTTAGAAGCAAGTACTTCAAAAAAAGAATTTAGTGATTTTTATAAGTTATATACACATGAGGAATTAGCGAAGTTAGTTGATTTTATTTATGATTATTTTGATTTATTAGAATTATTAGTAGCATCTAGTAAAGGAACAAGATATGAGGATTTTATCGAGTATATGGCTTTAAAGTCTGATCAAGGTATTTTATGCGGTAGTGCAAAATTTAAAGAATGTGGAATTCCGTTTGAGGTTAGTTTAGAAGAAATGCATATTTTAAATCATGCGTATTATTCATGTTTAGCGGAAATCATTAAACATCGTTATAAAAAAGCGGAAGCAAAAAAATACATTTATAAAATTGGGGACTTCTTTAGTGCAGGATATGAAAAGACAATATTTAAAATGGATTAGTCATATCCTTTTTATATCAACAAAAAGTTAGAATAAACTAACAAAAAAAAGGAGGAGTATATATGAGTAAATTAATGAGTTATATGGGGAAATATAAGAAGTACACGTATGCTGCAATTGTTTTATTAATGTTAGGAACAATTGCGAATGTAATACCATTTTTCTTACTTTACCAAATATTAAAACCGCTTATTTTAGGGATTGAAGAAAGTGCAAGTTATTATATTACAAGAATTATATTGATTGGTATTTTAGAATTGTTGTATGTTATTTTCTATGTTAAAGGATTAGCATTATCCCATATGAGTGCATTTCATACATTAAAGAATATTCGTATTTCATTACAGAAAAAGATTGAAAAGCAACCTCTTGGTATTATTAATAATTATGGAGTCGGTAGTTTAAAAAAGATGTTTATAAATGATATCGATGATCTAGAGTTATTGTTGGCTCATGCTTTACCGGAAGGATTGGCAAATCTAACAGTTCCATTTGCGGTATTAATTGCTATTTTTGTTGTGGATTGGCGCTTAGGGTTATTATCTTTATTAGTTGTTCCTATGGGAATGTTTGCGATGGGAATGTTATTTCAACAAGGGAATTCAAAGATGAAAGATTATTATGCATCTGCTCAAAAGATGAATAATACTATCGTTGAGTATATTAACGGCATGGAAGTAGTTAAGGTATTTAATAAAGATGGAGAATCGCTAGATCGTTATGAAAACGATGTGAAGTCATATCGAAACTTTACTTTAGAGTGGTATAAAGCATGTTGGCCATGGATGGCAATTTATAATTCAATACTTCCATGTGTTTGTTTCTTTACTTTACCGGTAGGAGCTTATTTGGTATTGAATGGATCGATTTCTATGACAGATTTGGTTTTAGTTCTGTGTATGTCTTTTGGAATTGGTGGTCCATTATTAAAGGCTTTAAATTTTGGTAGTGTAATGCCACAAATAAATTATAAAATTGAAGCGTTAGAAAAAATGACTAGTGCTCCTGAGTTAAAACAAACGAAGGATAAATTTACTGGAGTTGATCATTCTATTGAACTTCAGCATGTATGTTTTGGATATACTGAAAAAGAAGTGATTCATGATGTTTCTTTGAAGATTCATGAAGGAGATATGGTTGCCTTTGTGGGGGAATCTGGAAGCGGAAAATCCACATTAGCAAAATTACTAGTCCATTTCTATGATGTTTGTAGTGGTAGTATATCTATTGGTGGACAAGATATAACGAAAATGAGTTTGGAATCTTTAAATAATGAAATTTCTTATGTGTCTCAAGAACAATTTTTATTTCATACAACATTAATGGAGAATGTGCGTATTGGAAAACCAGACGCAACGGATGAAGAAGTTATAGAAGCATGTAGAAAAACACAATGTTTTGAATTTTTAGATAAGTTGCCAAATGGTTTGCAGAGTATGGCAGGAGATAGTGGTAAATTATTAAGTGGAGGAGAACGACAACGTATATCGCTAGCACGAGCAATCTTGAAAAATTCTCCAATTGTAGTATTGGATGAAGCAATGGCGTTTATTGATCCAGAGAATGAGGAAAAAATGAATTTAGCGATACAGGAAGTTATTAAAGATAAGACAGTCATTGTCATTGCTCATAAGCTTCATAGCATTGTGCATGCAGATCAAATTTGTGTTATTGATAAGGGATCGATTCTTGCTTGTGGAAAACATGAAGAATTGCTTAAGACATGTAAAGAATATGCAAATTTATGGCAAATCCAAGAGCAAAGTATCCATTGGACAATTCAGAATAAAGAGGTGATGAAAAATGCTTAAAATGATGAAACGAATTATTGATTTTTCAAGTAACTATAAGAAAAGAATTTATATTGCATTTATCTTCTCTTTCTTAAAATCTATACTATCGCAAATGCCGATTATGTTATCTTTTGTCATGATTTCTATGTATCTAGATCATCAATTGCATATCCAATCAATTTTTATTTTTGGAATTTTGATGGTAATCATTGTTGTTTTACAAATGATTTGTCAATACAATGCAGATAAAAAGCAATCTAGTGCAGGTTTTGAAGTAACAGCAGACAAACGATTTGAGTTAGGAAAGCATTTAAGAAAACTTCCAATGGGTTATTTTACGGAAGGAAACATTGGTAAAATTAGTTCTATTTTATCTACGGATTTGGTATTTATTGAAGAAACCAGTATGACTGCATTAGCGGATTTAATGAGTGATCTATTTACGCAAATCATCTTAGCAGTATTTATGTTATTCTTTCATCCAATTCTTGGCATAATTACCGTAGCAATCTTGTTTGTGATAGCTATCATTGGTAAATATTCTTATAAATTAAATTGTAAATATAGTCGAATACGACAAGAGACTAGTGAAGATTTAACGAGTGCTGTTTTAGATTTTGTAGAGGGAATTTGTATTATTAAATCTTATAATTTATTAGGAGAAAAATCAGAGGAATTAACAGATAATTTTGATAAGAGCTGCAAAGGACATATAGTATATGAACGAAAACAAGAACCGGTGTATTTTATAACGTTGCTTGTAAGTGTTATGGGATCTGTAATTTTGCTTGGAGTATCGGTCTATTTATGGAAAAGTGGTTTATTCGAAGCTCCTTATTTAGTAGGTATGGTTTTATTTGTGATGAGTTTATTTATGCCAATCTATGCATTTTATAGTCAAATCGCACGATTAACGGTAATGACTGCAGCCATGGATCGTATTGATGAGTTATTGACAGTAACTCCTTTACCAAACAAGGGTACAAAAACAATTGGGGATAACCATCATATTTCGTTCCAAGATGTAACTTTTGGATATACGAATAAAGATGTTTTAAAACATATTAGTTTTGATATGAAAGAAAACACGATGACTGCTTTGGTTGGTCCAAGTGGTGGGGGAAAATCAACGGTTGCAAATTTATTAACAAGATTTTGGGATGTGAAATCCGGAAGTATTACTATTGGAGGAGTAGATATTAGAGATATTCCAATGAGTGATTTAATGGATCAAGTTAGTGTTGTATTTCAAAGGGTATATTTATTTAAAGATACGATTTACAACAATATTAATATGGGAAGAAAAGATGCAACAAAAGAAGAAGTTATTAAGGCTGCTAAATTGGCTCGGTGCTATGATTTCATTATGGAATTACCAGATGGTTTTGATACTGTTATTGGCGAAGGTGGAACTAGTTTATCTGGTGGAGAAATGCAGCGATTAAGTATCGCAAGATGTATTTTAAAAGATGCTCCAATTATTATTCTAGATGAAGCAACAGCTTCGGTTGATGCTGATAATGAGTTGTATATTCAACAGGCAATCAATGAATTATGTAAAGGAAAAACACTGCTTGTAATCGCACATCGTCTAAATACAATTCAAAATGCAGATCATATTATTGTGATTCAAGATGGCAAAATTGAAGAACAAGGTACACATAATGAATTAATAAAGAAACATGGGTTATATCATAAATTTATTGAGGCTAGCAATCATCAAGTATCTTGGAGTATCAAGAGTAAGGGAATGTAATATATGAAAAAAGGATGATGATTAAAAACTAATGGAATACTTTTGGATAGAAGGAGATTGTTGTGGTTAATTGAATTTTCTTATTGATACCCTATGTTTGCAGGTAAAAATAAGCGAATATATGAGTGATAATTCTTTTAATAATGAAAAAAACAAGATGAAATGTAAAAAAATTTAATAAATTATGCTAGGTACATTAATTCTAATATGATATAATTAACTCATAGAAATACAGCTAATAAATGATTAATTAGGAGGGAATTTTATGAAAAAATTTAAGATGCTGTTTATAACATGTATGACTGTATTTACCTTATTATTGGTATCCGGATGTGGAGGGGGAACATCAGATAAATTTTCTACTGTTGATGAAGTTTTAGATAATTATGAAAAGGTTTCTAAAGATGTTAAAAATTTCAAGGCAGCTATGAAAATGGATATGAAAATGGATCTTGAAGCAAAAGAAAAAGAGCAAGTTATTAAATTATCTATACCTATGAATCTTACTATGGATTTATCTATTGCTGGTGATACGAATTATATGAAGATGAATATGGTATTAGATGGAACAGATATGGCAGCTTTATTAGGGCAAAATGAAAAAGATTCTAAAATGGAAATGAATCTAGAAACGTATTCTGTAAAAGATGGAGATTACTATAAAGTATATACAAAAGAAGATAAAAAAGATTGGAAAGTTCATGAATCAAAAGATGATGATATGGATTTAGGTGTCATTGATATTGAAAAAGATGTTTTTAAGAAAGCAAAGTTAGAAAAAGATGCTAAAAATTATATTGTTGTAGCAAAATTTAAAGATTTGATGGAAAATGATGATTTTAAGGAAATGATGGAAGTATTTACACAAATGCAAGGAAATTCAGATGAAATCTTAAAAGCATTAGAAGAAGTAGAATGCAAATATTATTTTGATAAAGAGTCTGGATTACTAACGAAAATGGTAATTGATAATATGAAAACAACTATGGAACAACAAGGTATGAAGATGAATATTTCTTTTAATTTAGGTGTTGATGTTTCTGACTATAATGAAACAAAAGTTGAGTTACCAGCAAATTTAAAAAATCTTAAATAAAGAAATAGAGGATGTATTTCAATTAGAATTACATCCTTTTTTAATATCTGAGAGGCATTTCATAAATGGAATTAGTAAAGGGCATAGTAATAGACCTGTAAAGCCAAATAATTTAGAACCAATGTACATAGAGATTAATATATAAAATGGATGTATATCTAATTGTTTTCCAATTAATTTAGGCTCGATAATATTGCGAATACAAAGGATGATTAGATATAGGGTTAGTAATCCAATCGCTATCTTTTTTTGATTTATAATATATAGAATCATACACCAAGGAATAAGGATTGTTCCTACTCCAACAATAGGTAGAAAATCAAATAATGCGATTCCAAATGCTTTTATAAAAGGATGAGGGATGTGTAAAATTAAAAAACCAAACCATAATTCTAAACAGGTAATAATTATTAAATTGATATTTGCGATGCATATATGAAAAAGGGTATTTGTCATTGTCTGGATTAAGAATCGTATAGAGTGTGTTATTGTGGAATTGCAATGAAGTTCTATTTTTTTTATTATAGATGGATAATGGAAAGTAATGTAAAAACTAGTTAATATGGTCGTGCTGAAAGAAAAAAGAAAGGATGGAAGTTTTTGTAGAATGCAGGTTAGTAAAGAGATAATATGTTGCATGATTGTAGAAATAAAAGAAGGAAAGAACTCTTTTAAATTTGAAAAAAAAGTGGTGAATAATTCAATTATAGGAATATGATTTATACGTAAAGAGGATAAAGATGATAAAAAAGGTGTGATGATGGTTTTATAATAAATTGGAAAATTTGATATAAGAAATTGTAATAAGTAATAAAATAATAATAAGAATATAATGATAAATGTAATACATATGAAATAAAAACCCAACAACATGCAAAAATTCCATAAGCGCCGATGTCCATTAGTATATGCTGATAAAAATTGAATCCAGGGTTCTATTAAAATAGATACAAAGGAACCTACAATAAATGGTAAAAGATAATAGATAAGATAACGGAAACAAATATAGATAAAAATAATAAGAATAACATAATAAAGGACTTCAATTATAATATGTTTTTTTTGATCAGTATTCATATAACCACCTATATTTGAAGTATATGAATTAAAGTAATAAAGAATTCAAATAAAAAATTGTTTTTTATAAAAAAAGATATGATATAATGCATTAACATAGTGAGGTTAGTGGAATATGACAAAAGATCGACAAAGTTATAAATTTTTAATGGTTATTTTAGGTGGAATTATTTTTGCTGCAGGAGTAAATTTATTTATTGTTCCTTTAGATTTATATAGTGGAGGAATTGTAGGTATTGCACAAATTATTCGTAGTATTCTAATTCGGTTTTTTCATGTAAATAATTCAAGTAATTTTGATATTGCGGGAATTATTAATTTTATAATTAATGTTCCTTTATTAGTAGTGGCATTTCGTGTTATTTCGCATCAATTTTTTTATAAAACACTGGGCTGTGTTGTTGTGCAAACAATTGCTTTTAGTCTTATAGCAATTCCGAAAACACCAATTTTGGATGATGTTTTGGCCAATTGTTTAATTGGTGGAGTTGTTTGTGGGTTTGGTATTGGACTTTCATTGCGTAATGGTGGAAGTGGTGGAGGATTAGATATCTTAGGTGTTTATTTTACAAAAAAAATAAAGGATTTCAGTGTTGGTAAATTATCTATTATTGTAAATGCATTTGTGTATTTTCTTTGCGCACTATTGTTTGATATACAAACAGCGATTTATTCTATATTATATATGGTGTTTTTTTCTTTGATTGTGGATCATTCACATTATCAAAATATTAATATAACGGCTATGATTTTCACTAAAAATAAAGATGTTCAACAAAAAATAATGCAACAGATAGGACGTGGAGTTACATATTGGGATGGAGCAGGTGCCTATACGGAAGATAAAACAAGAATTTTAGTAACTGTGATTAATAAATATGAAGCCAATCAACTTCGATCCATTGTAATGGATGTCGATCCAAATGCATTTTTGATTTTTAGTGAAGGTCCTGAAGTTACTGGTGGATTTGAAAAAAGACTATAAAGTGGATTAAACTTTTCTTTATGTTTATCTTATATTATAATAAAGTGCGGTAAGAGAGGATGAAGTATATGTTAGATATCATAGTTACTCCATTTGCAATTGAAGATTTGGAAAAAGTAAAAAAAGTGAATGCCACGAGTGTTATTATTGGAACACCGTTTTTTTCTGTTCGTGCTGTACATGAATTTCCACAAGCAGAATTAAAACATATAAAAGAAGAGTGCACTCGTTTAGGATTACAAATGTATGTATTAGTAAATCGCTTTTTTGTAGAAGAAGAACTGCCGCAATTAAGAGAATTTTTGGCATATTTAAAAGCGTTGGATGTTGATGGTATTTATTATGGAGATGAAGGTGTTTTGTATGAGGCAGAATGTCTAGGAATTAAACATAAATTGATTTATAATCCAGATACGTTAATCACAAATCACATGGATGCACAATATTATTTGGATGAGGGTATTAAAATGGTTACGATTTCTAAAGATATTACATTGGATGAAATTGAGTCCATTGCATCTCATTTAGATCATGAATGTGAAGTCATTATTCATGGACGATAAAATATGATGCATAGTAAGCGTAATTTATTAAGTAG
>JARHZK010000179.1 GCA_029258245.1 Longicatena sp.
TTTTAGAAAGGGTTTGAGTATTGTACTATGAGATTAGATAAATATTTAAAAACATCACGTATTTTAAAACGTCGTACAGTTTCAAAAGAGCTTGCAGACCAACAGCGTGTATTTGTTAATGGAAAAATTGCAAAACCTTCAACAGAAGTAAAAATTGGAGATACTATACGTATTTTATTTGGGTATCGAGAATTAACTGTTAAAGTAAAGATGATACAAAAACAAGTGAATAAAAATGATGCAGCATTAATGTTTGAAGTTATGGAAGAAAAGAAAATTGAAAAACAGGAAGAAGAAAAAGATTAATATGGTAACAAAGATATATGAAAAAGATGATATAAATAGCATTGTAACTCTATTAAATGAAGGAAAAGTTGTTGCATTTCCAACGGATACAGTATATGGATTAGCAGTTATTTATGAAAATGAAGAGGCTTTAGATGCGTTGAAAAAAAGTAAAGGAAGACCAGAAAATAAACCAATTCCAACAATGGTTGCATCGATTGAACAAATGAAAAAAATTGCTTATATAGATGAAAAAGCAAAATGTTTAGTAGATGCTTTTATGCCAGGTGGATTTACAATGATTTTAAAAAAGAAAGAAAATTTACCAAATTATATTACGAATGGATTGGATACTGTTGGTATTCGTATGCCAGATGATGAATTTATTTTAAATTTAATTCGTTTGTGTGATAAACCATTGCTTGTAACAAGTGCAAATTTAAGTGGATTACAACCAGGAAATACCACAGAAGAAGTATTAGAACAATTAGATGGTAGAATTGATGCAATTGTAAAGGGTAAACCAAAAGGAACAATGGCTAGTACAATTGTAGATATGAGTACTCCAGAAGTAAAAATTATACGTGATGGGTATATTACAAAAGAACAAATTATGGAAGTTATTAATAAATATCAAAATAATATAGAAAAATAAAAAAATATTGTATAATGTAGATGCATATAGGAGGAATGAATATGAAAATTGCATTGGCATGTGATCATGGAGCTTTTGAATATAAAGAAATTGTAAAAGAAATGTTAACAGAAATGGGACATGAAGTTGAAGACTTTGGATGTCATTCAACGGCATCTGTTGATTATCCTGATTATGCAGGACCTGCAGCACAGTCTGTAGCAGATGGGAAAAATGATCGTGGAATCGTAATCTGTGGAACAGGAATTGGTGTAAGTATTACAGCAAACAAAATTAACGGAATTCGTTGTGCATTATGTAACGATCCAGTAAGTGCTAAATTAACAAGAGAACACAATGATTCAAATGTTCTAGCAATGGGACAACGTATTTTAGGTGTTGAATTAATGAAAGAAATTGTTCGTGTTTGGATTAATACGGATTTTTCAAATGACGAAAGACATCAACGTAGAATTAATAAATTAATGGCTTTAGAAAAATAATAAGTGATAGGTTACATGATTGATTTCTTGTAACCTTATTTTTTTATTAGTAGATAAGATATAAAAAATAACATAACCATTGATTAGAAATTATAAATTGTATTTAATATAAAATAAAATTTCTTTCAAACGCTTGATTTAGATAGCCTTTTAGACGCTATACTAATCATTGTTCTAGCGCTTCAATTTATAAAAATATTGTTGTTACATATATACTTTTGTTAAGATAACAGATTTAGCTCATGATTATGTTATGGATAATTTAATAGGAGTTATTTCTATTTTAGTTATAAATATATTTCGAAAGTATTTATCTAGTAATAATAATTTATAAAATTAAATTTATTGAAATAATTATAAGGATAGATAGGGGTGTATAAAAAAATATGTGAAATAAGTTTAAAACGAATCTTTCCATGATATAATATTAGCAAAGTAAGATTTAGACATTTTATATAAAATGTCTACTTACAAGGAATGCGAAATATGTTACAGTATTATCGCAATAAAAAGTAAGGAGATTAAATATGTTAAAAGTATTAGAACATCCTTTGATTACGCATAAATTAACACAAATGCGCAAAAAGGAAACAGGTACAAAAGATTTTCGACAAAATCTTGATGAAATTGCCGGTTTAATGGCTTATGAAATCTCAAGAGATTTTCCTTTAAAAGAAGTTGAAATCGAAACACCTGTTACAAAAACAAAAACAAGTGAATTATCAAAAGAAATCGTATTAGTTCCTATTTTACGTGCTGGTTTAGGAATGGTAAATGGAATTAGTAATCTAATTCCTACTGTAAAAATTGCACATGTAGGATTGTATCGTGATGAAGAAACATTAGAACCACATACATACTTTGAAAAATATCCAAAACAAATCAAAGATGCAGTTGTTATGATTGTAGATCCAATGCTTGCAACTGGTGGTAGTGCGATTGCAGCCATTGATATGGTAAAAAAGCAAGGTGCTAAAAACATTCGTTTAGTATGCTTAGTTGGTGCACCAGAAGGTGTTAAAGCCGTAGAAAAGGCTCACCCAGAAGTCGATATTTATCTTGCAGCTCTTGATGAAAAATTAAATGAACATGGATATATTGTTCCAGGTTTAGGAGATGCAGGAGATCGTATTTTTGGTACAAAGTAAAATGAAGGAATATTATAAAGCTTTACGCTTTATGATGTTGATTTTACTAAGTTCAATTTTGGCAGTTTGTATCGGTATATGGCTAGATCAAAAATTTCATACAACACCAATTATGATATTGTTACTATTAGCGTATGCTATAGGAAGTAGTTTCTATTTATTGATGAAAGGATGGGATAAGCATGATGGATGAAATTTCACAAATGGGAAAAGAAATTCGTCGGCTTACATTAGCACTTTCACTTGTGGTAAGTGGTATCTCAATTTTTATATTTCATGGACAGTTTAGAGAAATTGGTATCGGTATTATAATTGGGGCATTAACAGGAATTATTGGTTTTTCAATGATTATGAATTTATCTCGCCGTATTGAATTATATGGAAATGCCAAAGCAAAGGGAAGTGCAAGTTATATACAGCGATATGCTATATATATGGTAGTTTTCTTATTAGCTGCTTATAAAGGAGTTAATATTATAGCTCTTTTTATAGGAATGTTAATTCATAAAGGGGCAATTCTTATATATGTATTTATACATAGAAAGGAGGATTGATTTGTGGAATTTGTAATCCAAATAGGTGGAATGACATTTCAAGTTCATCCATCCATCGTCAATTGGCTATTGCTTTGTGTAATCTTAGCTATCTTTTTTATTGTAGCTGGTAATAAGATAAAGAAAGCAGATCCAACAAAGCCTCCAAAAGGCTTTGTGCTTGTATGTGAGTATTTGGTGAATCTTAGTACAGGAATTGTATCTGGTAACTTAAAATCACGTACAAGAATATATTTACCATTTTTTGGTACTTTGATTTTTTTGATGGCTCCAAGTAATCTTTTAGGATTAATAGGATTGCAACCCCCAACATCAAATTTAAGTGTGAATGTTACGCTTGCAGTAATGATGTTTTTATTAATTCAATTTGTTGGTTTAAAAGAAAAAGGAGCAATAGGAAGATGGAAAGAGTTAACAGATCCATTTATTCTATTCTTACCAATGAACTTATTAGGTGATTTGGCATTGCCAGTATCCTTATCACTACGTTTATTTGGTAACTTACTTGCTGGTACAATTATTACAACATTAGTTTATACGCTTATGAAATTAGTTATGCCCCTAGGTGTGTTAGGATTTACTTTTACACCATTCTTACACGCGTATTTCGATATCTTCTCAGGGTTAATTCAAACTTATATATTCTTCACTCTTGCAAGTTTCTTCTTGAGTGAATCTTATGCTGATGAAGAAGAGTAAAAGATAAAAGCTGTTTATTATGAATATAGGAGGAATTTAAAATGGCTGAATTTAATGAATATTTTGTAAAAGGTATGGCACTTTTAGGTGCTGGTATTGCTATGATTGCTGGGTTAGGTCCTGGTATTGGTCAAGGTATTGCAGCAAGT
>JARHZK010000197.1 GCA_029258245.1 Longicatena sp.
ATGAATATATGTTTTACGATCTAAAAATTCAACATACATGATTTCTTCTATATATAATTTATAATTACATACTTTATTATTTATAATATATGCATGTTCTTTTTTATATTGATGCAGTATTGTTTCAAATTCAATACTGAATTCATGAAAATGAATAGGTTTTAAAAAATATCGATCAGCCTGTATTTTATATCCATCTACTAAATATTTTGTAAACGAAGAAGTGATGATAATATGTAACTTCTTATATTTTTTTCTTAACTCGAATCCTATTTCAATACCATTTTCATTATTCAATTCTATATCTAAAAATAAGAAATCATAATCGTTTATAATATGAAATAATTCATTTTTATGATTACATACATGAATATGATATTCTACATGTTTATCTTTCAAAAATGTATTTAAAATATAAATTAAATGTTGAACTGCTTGATTATCATCATCAAAAATAAGTATATTCATAACATATTCTCCTATTATGAATATTATATCATACTATGATAAAAGAAAAATCTACGAATGACATCCAAAGAATCATTCGTAGATTTAAGTTTATTTTATATATTCATCTAATACAGATAAATCTAATTGATCAAATTGATATAAGAACTGTGCTAATTGCTTAACAATTACCTTACAACCACCTTTTGTATTAGATTCTACATTTAATGGTAAAATTGGATCATGTAATGATTTACGTAGTAAACACCATCCATTTCCATGTTCTTCATCAAATGAAAATCTTAACCCTTCATGATTTACAGGTGCAAGATGAAATTCAGGATGATCGTTTGGATATTCTTTTAATGCTGCTAATACTTGGTCTCCATAAGATTGGAAATCTTCACATAAAATACGGAAACGTAATTCTTTTTCTTCTAATGGATGCTTTAAATCTTCAATTAAAGAAGCTATTGTATTTCCTTCTTGGAACATTTTTGCAGCTTTGATAATAATTTTCGTTGCTAAATATGCTCCATCATCTAAAAAGTAGTTTTCTTTTAATGCAGCATGACCACTTGTTTCAATTGCAAGTTGGGCATCAATTCCTTCCTTATTTAATCGAACTGCTTCATTAATAACATTTTTATATCCACGTTTAAAACGTAAATGTTTTACTTTTAATGTATTTTCTAAGAAATCATGTAGTTCATCACTTGTTACAGAGTCCGTTACTATCGTTGTACCTGGATGTTTTTCACAAGCTAAGGCTGCCGCTAATGCAACAATTGCATTTCTACTGATTTCTTGTCCTTTTCCATCAACAGCACTACTACGATCTACATCCGTATCAAAAATAATACCTAAATCCGCATGATATTTTTTCACTGCTTCACAAATACTATGCATTGCATCTTTATCTTCTGGATTAGGAATATGATTCGGGAACATTCCATCTGCTTCTAAAAATTGTGAACCTTCCGTATTTGCTCCTAATGGTTTTAATACTTGATCAACATAAAAACCTCCTGCACCATTTCCTGCATCTACAAGAATATGCATTCCTTCTAAAGGTGTTTGATAATGTTTTGGATGATTTACTTCTTTTCGAATCAAATCAACTAAATAAGCACTATATGTTTTTAATAAAGGGGCTTTTTTTACACTTCCGTTTGGATAAGTTGTAAAATCTTTTGCGATTGCATATTCAATTAATGCGGTAATATCACTTTTATTTAATCCACCTTCACGATCAAAGAATTTCATACCATTACGATTAAAAGGCAAATGACTTGCTGTTAACATAATCGATGCATCACATTGATATTCTTCAAATATCGTTGCCATAAACATAGATGGAGTTGATGCTAATCCACAATCGAATACTTGTGCTCCATCATTCTTTAATGCTTCGATTACGGCATTACTCAAAGCATTTGCACTTATGCGAGAGTCATGTCCAACTGCAATACAAATATTTTTTTTATTCGTTTTCTTCCTAATAAAAGTTAAAAAACCCCTTGCAAATAATGAAACTTCTTCTTCACGCAAAGTTACTGGTTCATTTTCAATACCTTCTACAGCAACTCCACGGATATCACTTCCATTTTGTAATTTTCTTAAATCCATAATTATATCTCCTTATATTTTCTTATTTATGATACTGGATTCTTAGTATTATTTCAACCTCGATTCAACAATATAAAAAGAGTTTATAGAATATTCTACAAACCCTTTTTGATTGCTAGACGAATTATTTAGAATAAAGTTCCACTAATTTTTGTAAATGTTCATAACGTTCTTTCGCAGCTTCTTCTGATTTAGCAAATAATTCTTTTGCTCTTTCAGGGAATGGTTTTACTAATCGAGTATAACGTGATTCGTTATTCAAGAAGTCTTGGTAAGATCCATCTCCTTCTTTTGAAGTTAATGTAAATGGATTTTGACCAGCTGCTTTTTTAGATGGATCAAATGAGAATAAATTCCAATAACCAGCTTTTACAGCTTTCTTCATTTCATCTTGACAATGGTTCATACCACCTTTAGCAATACCATGTAATTCACATGGAGCATATCCTATGATTAATGATGGTCCATCATAAGCTTCTGCTTCAGCAATACACTTGATTGTTTGTGCAGGATTAGCACCTAATGCAATTTGTGCAACATATACATAACCATAGCTCATTGCAATTTCAGCTAAAGATTTTTTCTTAACTTCTTTACCAGCAGCAGCAAATTGACATACCTCACCAATATTAGATGCTTTAGAAGCTTGTCCACCTGTATTTGAATACATCTCTGTATCAAATACCATGACGTTTACATTTTCTCCTGATGCTAATACATGGTCTAATCCACCAAATCCGATGTCATAAGCCCATCCATCTCCACCAAAGATCCAAATAGATTTTTTCGCTAAGTATTGTTTCATATCTAATACTTCTTTAGCAAGTGGATTCTCTACTTTTTCAATTTCAGCAAGTAATGTTTTTGTAGCTTCAGCATTTGCTCTTGTATCTTCTTTTGTTTCTAAGAATTTATCAAACGCAGCTTTTAATTCCGCAGTTCCTTCTTCTGCTAATTGAGCAACTTTTTCAATTAATTGTTCACGTAATACCTTTTGTCCTAATGCCATACCATATCCATGTTCTGCATTATCTTCGAACAATGAGTTAGACCATGTTGGTCCATGTTTAGAATCTTTATTTACTGTATATGGGCAAGTTGCAGCTGGACCACCCCAAATTGAAGAACATCCAGTAGCATTTGAAATATACATTTGCTCACCAAATAATTGAGTTACGATACGAGCATATGATGTTTCAGCACATCCTGCACAAGATCCTGAGAACTCAAGCAATGGTTGATTATATTGAGATCCAATAACCGTATTATCTCCGAAATTTGTTTTCTTCTTACCAACATTCGCAACTAAATAATCAAATACTGGTTGTTGATCTTCTTGTGATTCACGAGGAACCATTGTAATTGCACCAGTTGGACATACGGTAATACATTCTCCACATCCCATACAATCAAGTGGAGTTACTTGCATTACATATTTCATATCTTTAGCATGTTTTGCATCTGCTAATTTAATATTTTCTGGAGCTGCTTTTACTTCTTCATCATTTAAGATGAATGGACGAATTGTTGCATGTGAACATACAAATGAACATTGATTACATTGCACGCACTTCGTAGCATCCCATTCTGGAACCATAACTGCTGTACCACGTTTTTCATACGCAGAAGCCCCTGTTTCCCATTGACCATCTGCATTTTCAACAAATGCAGAAACTGGTAAACTATCTCCATCCATAATTGAAACAGGATTCATAATATTTTTAACCATATTTACAGTTGCAGGACGACCTACCAACGGTGCTGGTTCTACATCTGGTGTTGGATTTTTCCAAGATTCTGGCACTTCAACTTTATGAATTGCATCTACCCCTGCATCAATAGCACGATAGTTCATTTCTACAACTGCATCACCTTTTTTGCTATAAGATTTTTTAGCAGCTGCTTTCATATATTCAATTGCTTCATCAATTGGCATAATGTTAGCTAATTTAAAGAATGCAGATTGTAAAATTGTATTAGTACGTTTTCCCATACCAATTTCAATTGCTTTATCAATTGCATTAATTGTATACAACTGAATGTTATGATCCGCAATATATTTTTTAGCTTCTGCTGGCATATGTTGATCTAATTCTTCATCAGACCATTGGCAGTTAATCATAAATACACCACCAGGTTTTACGTCCTGAACCATCTTATATCCATTAACTACATAAGAAGGATTATGACATGCTACAAAGTCAGCCTGATTAATGTAATATGGGGAGCGAATTGGTTTGTCTCCAAAACGTAAGTGAGAAATTGTAATTCCTCCTGTTTTTTTAGAATCATATTGGAAATATGCTTGAATATATTTATCAGTATGATCTCCAATAATCTTTGTAGAGTTTTTATTTGCACCTACAGTACCATCTCCACCTAATCCCCAGAATTTACATTCTACTGTACCTGGAGCAGATGTAATAGGAGCTGGTTTAATTTCAGGTAACGATAAGTTTGTAACATCATCATTAATACCAACTGTAAAACGTGCCTTAGGTTCTTCATTTTCTAATTCTTTAAAAATTGCAAATACACTTGAAGGAGGTGTATCTTTTGAACCTAATCCATAACGTCCACCACATACTTTAATATCATTCAACCCTGCTTCATGCAATGTTGTAATGACATCTAAATACAATGGATCTGCTAATGCTCCTGGTTCTTTTGTACGATCTAAAATTGCTAATTTTTTAACAGTCTTAGGTAACACTTTTAATAAATGTTTTGGTGACCAAGGACGATATAAACGTACTTTAATTAAACCGACTTTTTCACCTTTTGCAGTTAAGTAATCAATTACTTCTTCTGCAACATCATTAATAGAACCCATAGCAACAATGACACGTTCTGCATCTTCAGCACCATAGTAGTTGAATAAATCATAGTTTGTTCCTAATTTTTCATTGATTTTACCCATATATTTTTCAACAACAGCTGGTAATGCATCATAAACAGAGTTACATGCTTCACGATGTTGGAAGAAAATATCTCCATTTTCGTGAGATCCACGCATTGTTGGATGTTCTGGGTTTAATGCATGATCACGGAATTCTTTTACTGCATCCATTGGACACATTTCTTTTAAATCTTCATAATCCCATTTTTCAATTTTTTGAATTTCATGAGATGTACGGAATCCATCAAAGAAGTTAATAAATGGTACTTTACCTTCTAATGCTGCTAAGTGTGCAACTGGAGATAAATCCATAACTTCTTGTGGGTTAGTTTCACACAACATAGCAAAACCTGTCTGACGACAAGCATAAACGTCTGAGTGATCACCAAAGATATTTAATGCATGTGTTGCTAATGTACGTGCTGATACATCAAATACGCAAGGTAATTGCTCTGCAGCAATCTTATACATATTTGGAATCATCAATAATAAACCTTGAGAAGCTGTAAATGTTGTTGTTAAAGCCCCTGAAGCTAATGATCCATGTACAGCACCTGCTGCACCTGCTTCAGATTGTAATTCACTTACAACTACTTGGTTTCCAAAAATATTTTTTAATCCATTTGCAGACCATTGATCAACAAAGTCAGCCATTGGACTAGATGGAGTAATCGGGTAAATCGCAGCTACTTCTGTATACGCATATGCAACGTGAGCTGCAGCCTGGTTACCATCCATTGATTGTTTTGCTCTAGGCATAATCCTTTTTCCTCCTTATAACTCAATACTCTTTAATTATAGAACTAATTTTATCTTTTTTCTAGTGATTTAAATTAAAAAATTTATATAAAGAATTGTTTCTATTTAATTTTACAAAAGCGCATACATAATTTTCCAACACAAAATAAAAAACATCATAATTTTTTGGTTTAT
This sequence comes from Longicatena sp., assembly GCA_029258245.1. Taxonomy (GTDB): domain Bacteria; phylum Bacillota_I; class Bacilli_A; order Erysipelotrichales; family Erysipelotrichaceae; genus Longicatena_A. Next base: position 5,909 of record JARHZK010000197.1, read on the forward strand.
GATGCTTTTTATTTCTACAGCATTACCATTTTTATGAAATCACAATTTTTATATCTTTTAGAGTTTGCTTTTCAACATTCACCACAATTACTTCATGATTTTTATTATCATTAATATCAATAACAGGTTCTTTTAAAACTTCTTCTCCATCCACGATATAATACACTTCCATTTGAGAGGAAACTTCTTCCAATTGATATTTTCTATATGCTAAATTATCAATTGTTTTTTCATAATTATTATCTTGATTTAAAATTTCAAATTTTTCATTTTCGTCATCTGAAATCTTTATTACATAATTTCCCTCATTTGGAAGTATAAGATTTCCATCTGCCGTTTTTATTCTTTTTGTAATTGTAATAGTTCCATTTTCCACATTTGGTAATTTGTTTATAATTCCAATAATATTTGTTTTTTGTGCAGATGCTTCAAAATAAGCAGCATCTGTCAATGTAGGGGAATTAACCAAATATTGTACTTCATATTGAGAAGTCGTCTCTTTTATTTGATACTTCCCACTTGTATAATCATTTAATGTTACATGCCATTCATTCTTTTTATTTAATTCATATGATTGTGTTCCCTCATTACCAATAATCTCAAACTGAAATTTCTCATTATCTTTTGGAAGAATATATTCATCATTTTGATCTAGCATATATTTATAAACATCAATGGTATTCATATTAATTGTTCTTTCATTGATAACATCTACATTGGCTCTTGTTTCTGGAGTCATAACTACTTCTAAATCATCTACAATCTCTCCACCATTGAAACGATACGATACCGTATAATTATTTTGATTAATTTCTCGTATCGAATAAATACCTTCTGGTAAATCAAAAAGTACTATTGTAAAAGCATTTGCTCCATTTAATGAAATCCGCTTTTGATAGGATTCATTCATAATTTCAATTGTATAATCATCTCCATTTGCAGGTCTTATTAAAGTTCCATTTGGTTGTTTTATATATTTTGTTAATTGTAGTGTTCCCTTTGCTTCTTTTTTCTTATTCACAATTATAATATCTTGTTGATTTCTTTTCACATATATTTCAACACTATCTTTTTTACATATACCACCTACACAATAAGAAACATCATATGTTTGTTGTGCAGCTTCGTATACTTTATAAACACCCTCATTTAAATTTTCTAATTGTACTGCCCATTGATTATTTTTTGCTAACACAATTTCTTTATAATAATCTTGACTGCTTACAACCACAACAAATCGCTCATTCTCTTGTGGTGCCACTTGTTCTCCTTGTTTATTTTCAATAACTTTACGAATATTTATACTACCTTTTGTATCATTTAACGTATTAATCATCATAACTGTATTTTCATTTTGATTCACATGAACATTCGCATATGCAACCTCTGCTTGCCCATTAATTCGATAGCTTACTTCATTTTGTGATTCAATTTCTTGTATCGTATATATTCCATTTTCCAAATGATCTAGGAAAAGAGTAAAATCATTTTCAAATCCTAATGTTGCATATTTACGATATCCGGGTTTCGTAATTAAAATTCTTGCATAAAAATCATCAGGTGGTGTTAATAATTTCTCGCTCATACCATAACGAATATATTTTTGTATTTTTATACTTCCTTGATCTAATTCTTCTTCATTAATAATCGAAACATGATTACAAGTATCACAACCTACACAAATGATTCCTTGACTTGTCTCTTCTTTGCCATTAATTACATATCGAACATTTTTACCATCGAATTCTTCTACATTGTACATTCCATTTTGTAAATTTTTTATATGCATTGTCCAATTATTATCTTTATTCAATAAAAAATCTTGTTGATAGTCTGGTCCACTGAATCGAATTTTTGCTTCAAATTCATTGCTAGGTTTTACGAATTCTTTTCCTTTACGGATATACTTTTCAAATACAATTGAACTATCTTCACATTTCTTTTCATTTATAATTTGAACAACATTTTCATTTCCCTTAACTTTTACTACTCCAAACGAAGTCTCACTTTGTCCATTTATCATATAACTTACATTGTACGAAGAACCTACTTCTGCAATTGTATACATTCCATTTTCTAAATGATCTAATGTAATTGTCCAATCGTTTTCATCATTTAACACAATCGTATTACTATACAATGGCTTGGTAATACGGAATACATATGTTCCTATAGAAGGTTTTTTTAATTCTTCCTTGTCACGAATATATTTCATGAAAGTAATTTTTCCACAAGATTCATTGCGATTAATTACTTTTACATCATGATTATTACAATGCACTTGAACCAATGCTTGATCCCTTGGTAAATCTTGATCTACACTATAAACTACATCATCATAATTCATCTCTTTTATTTCATACAATCCACATTCAAGATCCTCTATACATACATAATAATTATTATCTTTATTTAATTCATATTGTTCGCATTTGTTATTTCCAATACATTGAATACAATACGTACCATGATTTGGTTTTACACACATTCCATCCTTTTGAATAAATTTTGAAATACATATACTTCCCTTTTTATTTTGACATGGATTTATAATTTTTACTGTATTTGCATTATTTTCTACATTTACTTTGGCATTTGAAGAGAGTGTACCATTATTCACAATATACATAACTTCATTATCACTTTCTTCAAAAACTTTATATATACCATTTTTTAAACAACGCATACATACCTGAAAATGATTCTCCTTATTTAAACAAATACGCTTATTAAATTGATTGGAAATAATTTTAATCCAGTATTGTTGATTCTCATCCGGATAACAATAACAACCATCTTTGTCTTTTAATAATTTGCATATTTCCATACTTCCCATAACTTCATTTTCTTCATTAACAACAATAACTTGATGATGATCATGATGAACATATAAATTTGCATAATCGGATTCATCTTGTTCATTTACAATATAAGAAACATGATAACCATTTGTTTGTTCTTGAATTTGATATCTACCATCTTGTACATTGTAAAGCACGTATGTCCAATCATTATCTTTTGTTAATTTGATTTTTTTATAATCCTCTCCACCAGATACTATAATCGTAAATTGCTCATTATTTTCTGGATTTTTTAAACAACCTTGTGCATCTTTCATCTTTTTTGTTATACAAATACTTCCTGTTTGCATACTACAACAATTTACACAAGTGATAAATTGATTGCTATTGCAAATTTCTATATCTACATAATCTGTCTTTGCTCCATTTACTAAATAATATGGTGAACAACATCCATCTAACTTATATTGTTTTATTCGATATCTTCCACAGGATAAATGTAACTGTAATCTCCAATTATTATCTTCACATAAAGAATAACACTGTCTATCATCATTTCCTATAACTTCAATATTTATTACACACTCTTCTGGTATACAACAATCATCTCCCTTTTCATCTTGAATTGTTGCATCTATATATACATTTGTCTTAGGTTGTTTTTTTATTACTTTAACCATTGCAGATTCATTGCATATACCAATAACTGCTTCCTCTTCAAATCGTTGATCATCTACAATAAAATCATATACTTCATCATTTGCAGAATGAATTTTATAAATACCTTGTGGAAGCATGTATAGACAATCATAAAAATCATTTTCATTGTTTAATTTTATTTTATACATATTCTCTTCATTTTCTATAATAATATGAAATTGATCACATAAATTGGGATTTATAAATTCATTGCATTGTTCATAAAATCCTTCAAATTCTAAACATCCTTTACAACCAATATGATTGATAATCGTAATACTTACATCCTCATCATCTACACAGAAATTTCCACATGATTGACATTTTCCTTGTATTTCATACGTAGCATCTTTTGCATTTTTTTCCGATATACAATATTTTCCATATGGTAAATCATAGAGACGCAGCATAAAATCGTTTTCATGTGATAATATAAATTTTTGTTTATATTCATCACTTTCAATCATAATTTCAAAACTTTCCCACCGTTGAGGATAATATTTTGTTCCATCATAATCTTCTATTAATTTAGCTATTTCTACATATCCTTTCTGACATGGCTCATTGATAATTTGAATATTCATTTGTTCCCCTTGATATAAGAAATATCCATGATTTTGGAATGTTCCATTAATACAATATTGTTTATTTCTACATCCTAATTCACTAACTTCATAATGTTGATATGGCATATCTTTAAGACAAATAGAGAAATTATTCATCTTATTTAGTTCATAAATTTGATGAATATGTTTTCCTTTCAATAATACTTTGAAACAATCTTGTTCATTTGGTTTTTCATATTCATTATTGCATAAAATAACTTTTTCAATAGAAATATTTCCAGAGCATTCACATACATATTCTAACTGAATACTGACATTCTCTTTACCTAATACAAAAGATCCTGATTCTTGTTGCTTTCCATCCACATAATAGTTTGCACCATCTGCTTCTATGCGATATTTTCCTTCTTCTAAATCATCAAAACATATTTGATAATGATTATGTGAATTTAATTCATATTTTTGTTCAATTCCTCTACCATAAAGTGTAAATACGATAGAACCATCTAAGGAAGATACTCCATCATCACATACTCCACATATATTCACATTTCCTGTATCACAAGTATTTTCATTGATAATACCGATTGCTATATCTTTTGCATCCAAATGAAATTTCGCATATGATTTTTCTACACCATTTACACAATATGAAGCACGATATCCTAATGCATCTTTTTCGATCACTTGATAATTTCCATGAGGTAAATCATCCAACATAACACACCAACCATTTTGATAATTCAATACAATATTTCTACATATATCTTTACTTTCTACATAAATCTCAAAACTTTCATCATAAGATGGCAAATGCATACAACCATCTATATCTCGAATAACTTTATATAATTTTAAACTTCCACAATGTTTTTGATGATTCACAATACATACTTCTTGATTATTTTCCCCCACATAAACATATCCATCTGGAGATGATGCTCGATTTACAAAATAATGAACCTCGTACTTTTCATGATTGTTCTCATAAACTTGATACTCTCCTTGCTTTAATCCTTCCAAAACAACACACCAATGATTTGCTGAGCACAATGTATACACATGATCAAAACAAGGTCCTTCAACTTTTATTTCAAAGATTTCATCCGTTTGTGGTTTTGCAATTTGATGATGCTCTGTTTCTATATACTTATATATTTTCAAAGTCCCTCTTGGATAGTCCTGAATGCAATTAATAATTTTAATATCTTGTTCACCATCACGGTCTACTACAAATCTTGCAAATGATTCTTCTTTATGATTGTTGACTTGATATCGAATATTATATTCATTGGACTCATACTCTCTTACTTCATAACTACCATATCGTAAATTATCAAATCCAATACACCAATCATTTTCTTTACATAACGTAAATTCTTGTTTTCCAAAACAAGAACTTAAACATCCATAAAAACATTCCCCATCATTCGGCTTTATTAATTCATGTTGTTTATTTCGAATATATTTATATATATTTACACTGCCCTTGTTTTTTTCTTCATTGAGAATTGAAATTTCATTATAAATTCCTTTCATTAAACAAATACTTGCGGATGTCGTTTCTCTTCCACCATTTATACAATATGTTGTTCTATAGCAATCATTCTCACATTCTAAAATTTCATAAGTTCCTTCACACAAATCAACAAGTTCTACGCAATAATTATTATGTTCATTTAAATAAAAAGTATTTTTTTGTCCGCAACCTATTAACATAATCTTAAAATTTTCATTTTGATTCGGTTTATCAACACACCCATCATAATGTTTCATATATTGGCAAATTCTTAATAAGGTATTCGATGGAATACAGGATTCTTCATGACATTCGCTTTCAATTACCATGACCGATACTCGTTCTTGTGGATGCAATTCTATATTCGCATATGTTGTTTCTACTTCTCCATTAACACTATAATAAATTTCTCGATTCTCTTGCAAAAGTTCCTTTACCTCATAAAATCCTTCATCAAATCCTGCCAAAACAATGGAATATTGATTTTCACTATTTAACTCTACTGTTTTTTCAACAGTATCTGAAACAATTTGGATTTGATACTCTTCACACATTGGTGGACGATGTAATGCACCATTTGCATTTCGTATCCATTTTTCAATAACTAATTCTGTTGATTTATTCTCTGTTACGATACACTCTAATATATTGTCTTGCATATTCAAATCTATAAATGGTTCTTGTATACACTGATTATTCAATACATAATATGCACTTTTATTTTCTTCTTTTATTTCATAGCACTGACATAACAAATGACACATTGTGGTTTGAAAATGATTTTCCTTATTCAAATTGCATTGGAATTGATTTCCCTGCTGATCTTCTAAAATAAGAGAATACTCATAATCTGCTACAATAGGAACAATATTTCCCTCTTCATCTTCTTTCATTTTACTTATCTGCAATTTACATTCATCTAATTCTTTATTTATAATTTCCACATTCACAGTTTTCAATGTATCATCAAGTGTACATTCGGCATAGTCTGTTAACGACTTCTTTTCATTTACATAATACGTAACTCCATTTTTAACCTGTTGTCCGTATTCATCTACTTGAATCAATGATATTTCACCTATTTTAACATTTTCAATTTTTAATTCTCCAATATGCGTATTTTCATCTATCAAAACTTCATAAATCTGATTTTCACAAGAAGCATTGCATAATTTAACATATCTTTTAAAAGACTCTATACACGAATGATCTTTTACATTTTGCTCCTTAATTATGACATGTACACTTCCTTGATATTCACAAGGTTCTTGCTGTGCAACTTCTAAAAAACTCATGTATGTTTTTTTTATTAAGGCATTTTTTATTAAGGCATTTTTCATTAGCTTCCTCATTCATATCCTCCTGTTCCTTAAAAACATCCAAACCTATACATTAAAGTATATGAATGAGTATGAAAAATGTTCCTAAAAAATAATTTAATATCGAATATATTATAGTTGTTACTTCTATATTATTTTAATTCAATATTTTGTATTCTCAGATAATCTACTAATAAAGCAATAAACTCTTTATTTGTAGGTCTAGATTTTCTTCCATCTATAGTATTACGGAATATTTTAATTATTGCATGAATATTTCCTCTTAACCATGTATTTTCAATTGCAACACGGATTAATCTTTCTATGCTATACAAAGATGTATTATATTTTTCAGCCAATGTAGTATATACATCATCCATCATATGATCTAATAAACCTTCGTTAGTATATACCATTAAGATAGCCTCTCTTACATAATAAAAACCTTTTAAATGCGCAGGCATTCCTATTTCATGTAAAATATTTGTAATTTTAATAATAGTTTCTTTATCATACTTTGTAATCATTTTTCTACCTCCTTTCAATTCCCTATATATATTTCATATATAAAATGAATTGAATATTACCAAATGCACAAATTAAATTCATATAGAATCTTCTTACTCTTATAAATTTAATAAAACAACAAATAAATGAAAAACAGTATCTATTAGAAATGTAATATATTATTTTTAATTATTGAATATATATAAAATTCTTAACTTTTAATCAATAAAATATTATGTTTCTTTCATTTGTTATTTTTCATAAAATTTTTTTATTATAATTAAAGACGATAATTAATTTTTATGAATATTACTTATAAACGATTTTTTTCAAAAAATACAGCGCTTTCATTTTATATTCATAAAACACATATAGCCAAATCACTATAACAATAAATGGTACAAATTGAAAAATTATGTATATGAATTGTAGATATTTGGCTTTTAAATTATAAGGGGGATATAATTGTGACTATTAATTATTTAGAAATTATCAAAGAAGCTTTACTTCTTAACAACATGACACAAAAGCAATTAGCTGAACAATTACACCTTTCACCGCAAACAATAAACAGTATGATTCAGGGTCGTACAGCCATGAAATTAGATGATTTTTTTAAGATTTCCGAATTATTAAATTTAGATCCTTATTTTATATTAGATCAAAAGCAAGAAGATAGTGCTAAAACTATTTGTTTAAAAGCTGCGATTGAAAATTTAAATAATTATCAAAAAAATATTATT